>QGUU01000027.1 GCA_003242525.1 Pseudomonadota bacterium
GTCCCGCACGCAATTGGCTCCCCCTCCTGCATGCCGAGGACCGCGACACCTTCCGCACCACGCTTGACGTCGTCCTGGAGCATCGCCGGGGCCGAGTGGCCCAGAATTTCCGGCTGCGCGGCGCGGACGGCCATTACCACTGGTTCTCGCTGCGCGCGCGGCCGATCATAGGCTCCGACGGCGAAGTAATCCGTTGCGTCGGCACCATGGTCGACGTGACCGAAGAGAAAAAGGCCGAAGAGCGGCTCCTGCACGACGCGGTACATGACAATCTCACCGGCCTGCCCAACCGCGAGCTTTTCATGAACCGGCTGGAGACCATCATCTCCATCGCCCGCACAGAGGAAAAGATACGCCCGACCGTGTTCGTCATCGACATCGACCGCTTCAAGTATGTCAATGACGGGCTCGGCATTTCGGCCGGAGATACCATACTGCTGACCGTAGCCCGACGCCTGCACCGGCTGCTCAAACCGAAGGACTCGCTGTCGCGCTTCTCCGGCGATCAGTTTGCGCTGATGCTTCTGTCGGAACAGGACCCTGCGCGCATAGCCTCAGTCGCCGAGGCGATCAAACGCGCCATCAGTGCGCCGATCACCTTCGCCAAGCGAGAGATCGTGCTTACCGCCTCGATCGGCCTGATCACCTGGACTACGGACCAGGCCTCCGCGGGCGACCTCGTGAAGGACGCCGAGCTCGCAATGTACCAGGCAAAGCGCTTCGGCGGCGACCGAATAGAGCCGTTCCGGCCGGCCTTCCGCACTGTCGGCACTGACCGCCTCCAATTCGAATCGGATTTGCGCCGCGCCATAGAGAGGCGAGAGTTCACGCTCGCCTATCAGCCGATTGTGCGTCTCGAGGACAACAGCGTCGCCGGCTTCGAGGCGCTGCTGCGCTGGGAACATCCTCGGCGTGGCATGATTCCACCCGCCGACTTCATTCCCGTGGCCGAGAATTGCGGGCTGATCGTGCAACTCGGCCTCTTCGCCATGCAAAAGGCAGCCGAGGACCTGGCTGCATGGCAAAAACAGATCGGCGACGCGCCTCTGTCCGTTTCGGTCAATCTTTCCAGCCGTCAGTTGATCCGCCGCGACCTCGTGAGCGACGTGCGTTCGGTGATAACCCGGTCCACCCTGAAGCCACGCTGCCTGCGGCTGGAGCTCACTGAATCTCTGGTCATGGACAATCCGGAACAGACGGCGCATGTGCTGACGCGCCTCAAACAGCTCGGCATCGGCCTCTCTCTCGACGATTTCGGCACTGGCTACTCTTCCTTGTCCTATCTGACGCGCTTTCCTTTCGACACGATCAAGATCGACAAGGCCTTCGTGGACGATACGTCACCGAAACGCACGGTGTTGTTGCGCTCCATGATCAACATGGCGCACGAACTCGGCCTGTCGGTGGTGGCGGAGGGCATCACCGATCCGAGCGACGCACTGGAATTGCGCCAGATGGGCTGCGAATATGTGCAGAGCTTTGCCTTCGGCGCGCCGATGGCGGGCGATGCGGCGCTGAAACTGCTCAAGGAGCAATATCCGCTGACCGCCGCCTGAGACAGTCCCCGTTGCCTCCCTCAACGGGAGATTCAGGGGTCTGCACGCGGCGCTTGGCAGGAAAAGCGGCTGTCTTCAGGGAACGATGGTCAGGCGTGCCCGGCAGCCGCGCTCAGATGTGCCGGGTCGATGCCGATTGACGCGAGGATGCGATCGTATTTGCGTTCGATATCCGTGTCGAACAGAAGTTCTGTCGTCGCCCGACAGGTCAGCCAGCCATTCTGGGCGATCTCGCTTTCAAGCTGGCCGGCTCCCCAACCCGAATAGCCGAGCGCCATCAGGGCATGTCGCGGCCCACGGCCGGTTGAGATCGCCCGCAGGATGTCGATCGTTGCGGTCAGGCAGATGTCCTCGGAAACAGGCAGCGAGGACTCTACGCGGTAGTCCCCGGTATGGAGTACGAAGCCACGGCTGCGGTCCACGGGGCCGCCATTGCGTACGACGAAATCCCGTGCGTAGCTCGGCAGGCGTATGACCTCCTCCTCGTCCATGATGCCAAGCTGGACAAGAAGGTCCGGAAACATCATCTGCTGGGTCTGGTTGATGATGAGGCCCATCGCACCCTCTTCGCTATGGGCGCAGATGTAGATCACCGAACGTGCAAATCGTTCATCCCTCATGCCTGGCATGGCAATCAGGAAGTGGTCGTCCAGGAAGCCATTCCCTCCGGCTTCCTTCTTGTTGCGCAAAAGCTCCATGAACGAAACGTATCCCTTTTCCGGCCCTCTTGAAAGACCTTCGACCGCCGCCAATGGGTGGTGACAGGTCACGCAAATATGATCCCCGTCCAGGCTGACCGGCAATTGCGTTACGGCGAAGGCAAGGCCAAATCAGCCACATGAAGAATGGCGTTTTCATTTTTGCCGGCCTGGCCCTGGCCGTCTCCACTGTTTCAGCTGCTTTCGCTTCCTCCTCGGAATGGGTGGATAGCCAGGGCGGGCGCGTGCGGCTGGTCACCACAGGAGAGCCCGACGCCCAGGGACGCCTTCACGGCGCGCTGGAAATTGCCCTGAAACCGGGCTGGAAGACCTATTGGCGTGACCCGGGCGACAGCGGCGTGCCGCCGCAGCTCGACGTTTCCGGCAGCGACAACATCTCCGATGCGCAACTTCTCTTTCCGGCCCCAAAGCGCCATGACGACGGCTATGGGCAGTGGGCGGGTTACGACCAGTCCGTCGCGCTGCCGGTCGTTTTCACCATTACCGATCCGGAAGACAAAGTGCTGATTTCCGCGGATGTCTTTCTGGGTGTCTGCGAGACGATCTGCATTCCCGTACAGGCCAGGCTCACGGTGGACCCCGCTTCCGATCCCACCAACCCTGTGGACGCGGACAATGTGAAAGCCGCCCTCGCTGCCCTTCCCTCCACGGCCAATGCCGACTTTGGCGTGACACCGCTGCCGGGCGACCACAAGACCCTGCGACTGGAGGCCAGGGTTCCCGGAGACTCCGCTTCGGCCGATCTCTTCATAGCAGGGGGGAGCGAGTACATGTTCGGTCCCCCCACGCGGGAACAAACAGATGGCAAGCTGGTTTTTACCGTACCCATCCGCGAGCGGCCCAAATCAACTCCGCTCGATGGGGGACTGCACTATACGCTGACGAGTACGGCAGGGGCCGTCGCCGGGCTTTTACCTTATCCCTGAGGTGGAGAGCGTTCCATTCAGATTCGCCCGAGATTGCCCGCTCGGCCTCGATCGGCTAACTGCCTTTGCGGACTCCTGACAGAAGAGAGACATGCCATGACCATTTCAGTCGGCGACAGGCTACCAGAAGCAACCTTCAAGACCATGACTGCCGACGGGCCCAAGGACCTTGCCAGCGCCGAAGTCTTCGCCGGCAAGAAGGTCGTCCTGTTCGGCGTGCCCGGCGCGTTCACGCCTGGCTGCACCAACAACCATTTGCCCGGTTACCTTGAAAATTATGACGCCATTCGCTCACGCGGCGTGGACGCCATAGCGGTCGTGGCGGTCAACGACGTTCACGTCATGGGAGCGTGGGCGCGATTTACGGGCGGCGAAGGCAAGATCCTTTATCTCGCGGACGGAAATGGCGATTTCGTCCGTGCGCTCGGGCTGGAAACAGACCTTTCCGGGAACGCGAGGGGCAGGCGCTCAAAGCGTTTTCCATGGTGGTGGAAGACGGCAAGGTGACCGCGCTGAACGTCGAAGCCAAGCCGGGTGTAGACGTTTCCAGCGCAGCACATATTTTGGAGCAGCTTTAACCGATCAATAGCTTTGCGCGGAACGCCGCGGCCGCCTCGACGGCTGGGAGGCCTTTGTGGCGGAATCCTCTTTATTTGCGGAAAGCGGCGCCGGCGTTTTCCTTTTGAAAGGGGCCATACCCTCGCGCGCCAGTTCGTCGGCGCGCTCATTCTCGGGATGGCCGGCGTGGCCCTTTACCCAGTGCCAGTTGACCGTGTGCCGGCGACGCGCCTCGTCCAGCGCCTGCCATAACTCGACATTCTTCACCGGCTTTCTGTCAGCGGTCTTCCACCCGTTGCGCTTCCAGCCCTCGATCCAGCCGGAAATGCCATCCTTCACGTAGTTGGAGTCCGTATAGAGATCGACAACAGTCCCCTCCTTGATGGCATTCAGGGCATTGATGGCCGCCATCAGTTCCATGCGGTTGTTGGTCGTGAGGGCTTCGCCCCCTTTCATCTCCCGAATCGCGCCGTCATTGGGGCCATTGCTGCGCAGCCGCAGAACCACCCCCCAGCCGCCCGGACCGGGATTGCCGGAACAGGCGCCGTCAGTGAATGCTTCAACCCGCCTCATGCCTCCGCCCCGGAAAGCTCCAGGCCATATTCGGTCGGCGATTCAATGCCGCGATGGAAACGCATCCTGCGCAGATATTCGAGCGGGTCCTTCTTGACCACAAGACTGCCGGCCGGCGTATTCAGCCAGTCATAAAGCCTGGTGAGCATGAAGCGCAGGGCTGCTCCGCGCGAAAGAATCGGCAGCGCTTCGGCTTCCTTCCGCGACAGCGGCCGAACCGCCGTGTAACCGCCAAGCAGTGCCCGGCCCTTGGTCAGGTTGAAGGAGTTGTCCTTCTCGAAACACCAGGCGTTGAGGCAGATGGCGACGTCATAGGCGAGCAGGTCATTGCAGGCAAAATAGAAATCGATCAGGCCGGAAAGCTCGCGGCCAAGAAAGAAGACATTGTCCGGAAACAGATCGGCATGGATGACTCCCGCGGGCAAGTCGGACGGCCAATTTTCCTCCAAAAAGGCAAGATCAGTCTCCACCTCGCTCGCAAGCCCTTGCTCCACCTCCTCGGCACGCTCGCGCGCGCGCTCCCAAAGCGGACGCCAGCCTTCGACTGAAAGCGCGTTGCGGCGGGTGAGAGCGAAATCTTGCCCCGCCAGATGCATGGCAGCCAGCGCCTTACCCACTTCCCGGCAATGATCCACCTTGGGACGGCGCATCCACATGCCCTCCAGAAAGGTGACAATGGCCGCCGGACGGCCTGCCAGCTTGCCGATTGTGCCGCCGTCACGCCGCCGCACCGGCAGGGGACAGTTAATGCCCCTTTCGGAAAGATGTCGCATCAAGCCGATGAAAAACGGCAGGTCATCCGGGTTCACCCGCTTTTCGTAGAGGGTCAATATGTATGAGCCGCTCGACGTATGAAGCAGGAAGTTCGAATTCTCGACACCTTCCGCGATGCCCTTATAGGAAAGCAGGTCGCCGAGCGTATAGTCGCCCAGGAACCCCGCCAGTTCAGTTTCGGAAATGTCGGTGTAGACGGCCACGCTCAGCGTACTCCGTTGACGAAGGCCATGTCGGCCGGGGTCAATTCCACGTCGCGCAGGGCGCGCATGACCGGAAACTCCTCGGTTTCCGTCGCAGTCGCTGCCAGATGCAAGGACACATCGTAACGTTCTCGAAAGGCGTCGATGATCTCGTCGACGAGGATCTCAGGCGCCGAGGCGCCGGCGGACAGGCCCAGCGTGCTGATTTCGCCGATCTCGCCCCAGGGTATCTCGGCGGCGCGCTGGACAAGGAGCGATTTCCTGGCTCCGGCGCGCTCTGCCACCTCGACGAGCCGACGTGAATTGGACGAGTTGGGCGCCCCGACAACCAGGAAAAGATCTACGCCCGCGGCCGCTTCCTTCACCGCCTCCTGACGATTGGTCGTGGCATAACAGATGGATTCGGACGCCGGCGCCTGCAGGGCAGGAAAACGCCGTTGAAGTACCCGGATGACGCCCGCGGTATCTTCCACGGAAAGGGTGGTCTGGGTTACGAAACCGAGCGCTTCCGGATCTTCCGGGGTGAATGAGGCAGCGTCGCTTTCGGTCTCGATCAGAGTCACCGAGCCTTCCGGCAACTGGCCCATGGTGCCGATGACCTCCGGATGCCCCGCATGGCCGATAAGCAGCACATGCCGGCCGAGCCGCCTATGGCGCATTGCCTGCTTGTGGACCTTCGAAACCAGCGGGCAGGTGGCATCCAGATAAAAGAGGTTGCGCGCTTCAGCATCCGCCGGAACTGATTTCGGCACGCCGTGGGCCGAGAAGACCACCGGGCAATGGCGATGGTGTGCGGGAATTTCGGACAGCTCTTCTACGAAGATCGCGCCAAGATTTTGCAAGCCTTCCACCACGTATCGGTTATGCACGATCTCATGGCGGACATAGACCGGCGCACCGTATTTCTTCAGCGCCAGCACGACGATCTGGATGGCACGGTCGACCCCGGCGCAAAATCCGCGCGGCTGGCAAAGCCTTATCGTCAAGGGCGTTTTAGTGGAGGACTTCAACATGTTTCCTGGCTCATCAACCGTCCCGACATGGGATGTGTGGTTCGGCCCTGTCAAGGGCACAGGTGTATGGGAGCACGCCGCAAGGCGCAGCAGCGGCTAATGCTCCTTCTTTCCTCGCCCTATGAGCCATACCAGCAGAACACCGGCCAGCGCCGCTGCGAGCCCATACCAGGTGATTGCGTATTGCAGATGGCTGTTGGGAAGATCGACAATGGTCACTCCGCCGATGGGAAGGCCGCCGGGATTCGGCGTATCGTCGGCGTCAATAAACAGGTTGAGCATCGGTACATCGGCCGGAAGCCCGGAACTTGCGGCCATTGCCCGGAGGTCTTTCCAGAAGAAGATGTTCTTGCCCAGTTCATTGTCGGGTACGAAGGAGGAAGGTTTTTCGGCCGGCGCCTCACGTAGAAGGCCGGTGACAGTGACGCGGCCTTCGACCTGGCCCTCCTTCCTTGTTACCGGATCCTGCCGCCCATCGGGCACAAATCCACGGTTTATGAACACCCAGCGACCGTCATCCAGGCGAAGCGGCGTATATATATAAAAGCCGGCCTTCCCCTCGTAGGTGGCGAGGAAATGACGCTCTCGCGCGTGATCGAACGTGCCTTCCACCCTGACCGGCCGATATTCCTGTCTTGCCAGATCCGGATTTGCATCGAGCGCCGGCAGAAGGTCGACCGGAGGCATTGCCATGCGTTCCTGGATCGTGGCGATCAGACCTTCCTTCCAGATCAGACGCTTGACCTGCCAAGTGCCGAGACCGATCAGCACGACGAAAGCGACGGCCGAAAGCACGAGGACAGGCCACAGCCTCTCCCTTCGCCGCTGGGTCGGCACGGGCGTCATTGGCTGCCATCCAACCTGCCTTCAGCTGCTCTCTTGGCGTATTGCTGCGTCAGCAATACGCCCTTGAACAACCGCAAGGCGACAAGGCACAGCGCGACGGCCAGCGGTATCCATAGGATGAAATGCAGCCAGAGCGGCGGGCCGTATGAGACCTCCATCCACAGCGCGAGGCCGACCACGATGAAGCCGATGACCAGAATCACGAATACGGCCGGCCCATCACCCGAATCTGCGAATGAGTAATCGAGCCCGCAGTTCGAGCATCCTTTGCCGACGGCAAGAAAGCCGGAGAACAGGCGCCCTTCTCCGCAGCGCGGGCAGCGTCCCTTCAACCCTGCCGATACAGGATCAATCGGCGGCCAGATGGCCTTGTCCTTGCTCAAAGTCGCCTCCTCGGGCAGGAGAAAAGCAAAGGCGGCCACGTTCCCGCGGCCGCCCTCGAAATCTCCTGACGCTTGCCTTAGTGCGCGATGGTCGCACCTGCCGACGCCCAGACATAGATGCAGGCGAACAGGAACAGCCATACGACGTCAACGAAGTGCCAGTACCAGGCCGCGGCCTCGAAGCCGAAGTGCTGCTTCGGCGTAAAGTCACCCCGGATGGCGCGGATCAAGCACACCAAAAGGAAGATAGTGCCGATAATGACATGGAAACCGTGGAAGCCGGTAGCCATGTAGAAGGTCGCGCCATAGATGGAATCGCGGAACGCAAAAGGCGCATGCATGTACTCATACGCCTGCACGAAGGTGAAGAGCACGCCAAGAGCCACCGTGAGAGCAAGGCCGTTTACGAGCCCCTTCCGATCGCCATTGAGCAGCGCATGGTGCGCCCAGGTTACCGTGGTACCCGAAAGAAGCAGGATGATCGTGTTGTAGAGCGGCAGGTGGAACGGATCCAGCACCTCGGTGCCCTGTGGTGGCCACACACCGCCTGTAAAGGCTGCCCGTGCGACTTGCTCGGCCTCGTTCGGAAAGAGGCTGGCGTCAAAGAAGGCCCAGAACCACGCAACGAAGAACATCAACTCCGAGGTGATGAACATGATCATGCCATAACGGAGATGCAGCCCCACCACACGGGTATGATGGCCTTCATGCGCTTCCTTGATGGTATCCGACCACCACGCGAACATCGTGTAGAGGACGACCAGAACGCCAATGAAGAAAAGCCAGGGCGTAGCGAGGTTCACCCCGAACAGGTGGAACTCGCCACCCTTGAGATATTGCATGTAGCCGACGCCGCCGATCGCCATGATCAGCGCGCCGAGCGAACCCAGTGCCGGCCACGGGCTCGGGTTGACGAGATGGTAATCGTGATTTTTTACGTGCGCGTCTGCCATATCAGCCCCCGAGGGTCCCTTCGGTATTTGCCTTGCTCTTTCCTGGCCCCGGTCTCGAGGCGACCGGTTTGGTCCCCTCGACGGGGAACATGGTGTAGGAAAGCGTGATGGTCTTGATGTTCTTCAGTTCAGGTGCATTCACAATGTCGGGATCGACATAAAAGACGACCGGCATATCCATCGTCTCGCCAGGCTGCAACGTCTGGTCGGTAAAGCAGAAACATTCGACCTTGTTGAAATAGGCGCCCGCAACGTCTGGCACGACATTGAAGGTGGCACGGCCCGTGACAGGCGCACTTGCCAGATTTGTCGCCTTGTAATGGGCCAGTCCGGTCTCGCCGATCTTCAAAGTGACCGAACGCGCTGCGGGTGCGAAGTCCCAGGCTATGCCATTGGCATTGGCATCGAACCGGATGGTGATATCCTTGTCGAGCACCTTGCCTGCATAGACCTGCTCGGCCCTTTGGGGCGTGCCGGCATAGCCCGTTACCTGGCAGAAAAGCTTGTAGAGGGGGACGGCTGCATAAGCCACGCCGATCATGCCGACAAAGAACGACAGGCAGACGAAGGCGATCACGCGGTTCGTCTTCTGCTTACCGCCGGCCGCAACAATGTTATTCGGTTTCGTACTCATGCAGCCCTCACATCACGTGCTGGTAAAGGGCTGGAACGAACTTGATGATGGTCGCCACGTAGAAAATGACAACCAGTGCGGCAAGCGCAAGCCCGATGGCAATCGAACGGCTGCGACGAGCGCGCTTTTGCGACTCGGTTAGCGTGACGAATTCCGGCTTTTCCGCAGCCATCATCATGCCCAGCCCATGCCAAGAATTCGTTCAGCAACGCTATCGGCCAGATAGGCGGCGAAGATCGCAAAAAGATAAACCAGGGAAAAGCCGAACAGCGCCTTTGCGGGCCGCATTGAGCGGTCGCTGTCAGGCATCTTCAGCACTTTCCAGGAATACCATATGAAGCCTGCGCCAAGGGCAGCGGCGATGATGCCATAGCCGGCGCTGGCGTAGCCCAGACACCAGGGCAGTATGCCCACCGGCGCGAGAGCCAGTGCATAGCCGAAAATCTGCCGGCGTGTGGAAGCCTCGCCCGCAACGTTGGGCATCATCGGCACGCCCGCGCGCTCATAATCTTGAGATTTGAACAAGGCCAGCGCCCAGAAGTGCGGCGGTGTCCACAGGAAGATGATCAGGAAAAGGATAATGCTTTCCAGGCTCACCGTTCCGGTGGCGGCTGCCCAGCCGATGACCGGAGGGAAGGCTCCCGCCGCACCGCCGATAACGATGTTCTGCGGCGTCCAGCGCTTCAGCCACATGGTATAAATGACGGCGTAGAAAAAGATGGTGAAAGCAAGGAGCGCTGCTGCCAGCCAGTTCACCAGCACGCCGAGGGTCATCACCGAAAGCGCGGAAAGCACCAGTCCGAAAGCCAGAGCCTCGCCGGGCGAGACGCGGCCGGATGGAACCGGTCGGCTGGCGGTGCGGCTCATCACGGCGTCGATGTCGGCATCGTACCACATGTTGAGCGAACCGGAGGCGCCGGCGCCGACGGCGATTGCGAGGATGGCTATGAGGGCCAGCAGGGGATTGATGTCCGCTGGAGCCGCAAGCAGGCCGACGAAAGCGGTGAACACCACCAGCGACATCACGCGCGGCTTCAGGAGGGCGAAATAATCGCCCGCAGTCGCTTCCGACATGCGGAAGGCCGCGTCCTCCATCCGGGTTTTGTCAACAAGGGTCATGCGTACTCAAATCCGCTTTTACCGTCAGGCCGGTACCGCCGGCTTCCGGCGGCACCGGGGCACAAGGCCTCCTTACTTGATCTTGGGCAGCTGTTCCCACTGGTGGAATGGCGGCGGCGACGGCAGCTGCCACTCCAGCGTGGTCGCGCCTTCGCCCCACGGGTTGGCGCCGGCCACACGCTTCTTCTGGAACGCCTCGACCACGCCGAACAGGAACACCAGAACCGCGATCGCGGAAATGTAGGAACCGATCGACGAAACGTGGTTCCAGCCCGCGAAAGCGTCCGGGTAGTCGATATAGCGCCGGGGCATTCCCGCCAGGCCAAGGAAATGCTGCGGGAAAAAGACCAGGTTCACACCGATGAACGTGAGCCAGAAATGGGTACGTGCAATCAGCGTGGAGTACATGTAGCCGGTCATCTTCGGGAACCAGTAGTACCAGGCAGCGAAGATGGCGAAGACGGAGCCCAGCGACATTACGTAGTGGAAGTGCGCGACAACGTAATAGGTGTCATGCGCCATGCGGTCGAAACCGGCATTGGCCAGCTGGACGCCGGTGACGCCACCCACGGTGAACAGGAAGATGAAGGCCACCGCCCACAGCATCGGGGTGCGGAACTGGATGGAGCCGCCCCACATGGTTGCGATCCAGGAGAAGACCTTGATGCCCGTCGGCACAGCGATCACCATCGTCGCAAAGGTGAAGTAACGCTGCGCGTCCAGCGAAATGCCCGTGGTGAACATGTGGTGCGCCCACACCACGAAGCCCACGACGCCAATGGCGGTCATGGCATAGGCCATGCCGAGATAGCCGAAGATCGGCTTCTTGGAGAAGGTGGACACGATGTGGCTGACGATGCCGAAGGCCGGCAGGATCAGAATGTACACTTCGGGATGTCCGAAGAACCAGAACAGATGCTGGAACAGGATCGGATCACCACCGGCTTCCGGCACGAAGAATGCGGTGCCGAAGTTGCGGTCGGTCAGCAGCATGGTGATGCCGCCCGCAAGGACCGGCAGCGAAAGCAGGAGCAGGAAGGCGGTGATCAGCACCGACCATGCGAACAGCGGCATCTTGTGCAGCGTCATGCCGGGAGCGCGCATGTTGAAGATGGTGGTGATGAAGTTGATCGCGCCCAGGATCGACGAAGCGCCCGCGATATGCACCGACAGGATCACCAGGTCCATCGCAGGACCGGGCTGACCCGAGGTCGCGAAGGGCGGGTACATGGTCCAGCCGCCGCCGCTGCCCCAAGCACCGGCAGGGCCCGGCACGAACATCGAGATCAGCAGCAGGAGCAGCGCCGGAACCAGCAGCCAGAAGGAAATGTTGTTCATGCGCGGAAACGCCATGTCGGGCGCACCGATCATGATGGGAACCATCCAGTTGGCAAAGCCGCCGATCAGCGCCGGCATGACCATGAAGAAGATCATGATCAGGGCATGCATGGTGGTGAACACATTATACATGTGCTTGCCGGCATCGATGGCGGAAGCGCCTTCCACGCCGTAGACCATGGAAGCAAGACCATGGAAAATCTGAATGCCCGGCTCGGCCAGTTCCCAGCGCATCATGACCGACATGAAGCCGCCGATGATGCCCGAGATGATGGCGAATATCAGGTAGAGCGTGCCGATGTCCTTGTGGTTGGTCGAATACACCCAGCGGACCCAGCCGCGATACGGCTTGTGATCGTGATCTTCGTGCGCAGCAGCGTGAGCCATCTTCCGCTCCGTTCCTATTCTTGCTTGCCCCGGCATCAATTGCCAGCGGCGGCTACCTTGTTGGTTCCGTCGACTTCGGCCATCAGGGCCCTGTTGGCGCCGTCCAGATCTGTCTGGGCCGCGGTTAGCCAGGTATTGTATTGCTCCTCAGACACGGCGCGGATGGCAATCGGCATGAAGGCGTGGTCCTTGCCGCACAATTCGGAACATTGGCCGTAATAGAGACCCTCCTTCTCGGGCTTGAACCAGACCTCGTTGATCCGGCCGGGCACCGCATCGGTCTTTATGCCGAAACTCGGCATGGCGAAGGCGTGAATGACATCCGATGCCGTCACCAGAACGCGGGTCACCTTGTTGACGGGAACGACCATTTCATTGTCGTTTAACCCATCTGCCGTTCCGGACAACCACCCTTTTTTAATTTTCTGTGTTACCG
>QGUU01000438.1 GCA_003242525.1 Pseudomonadota bacterium
GGGTCGAGGAACGCACCCTTGCCGAGGGGACGGCGCGCGGCGCCGGCGGATTCGGCTCCACCGGAACGGCCTGATCATCGCCCGTATGCCCCGCATTTGTTGATTGCGACGGGCGCCAGAACTGATCCCCTTCTTCTGTCAGGAGCGTTCGCCTGATCCAATCGCATTTGTTTGCCCGGCCAATGGCGGCCAGCTAGTCTGCCATTCCGTGGGCATATAAAGAGGATCGCCAGCATGGATAAGGGCAGGGTTTTCCGAGATCTGCACGCCGCCACATTCGTCATCCCCAATCCATGGGATGTCGGCACTGCACGTCTGCTTGCCGCACTTGGCTTCAAGGCGCTTGCAACCACCAGGGCCGGCTATGGCTTTTCCCCTGGCCTGCCGGATGGGGGCGTCGATTTCGAGGCGATGATTCAGCACTGCCGCGAATTGGTGGCGGCAACGCCCCTGCCAGTTTCTGCGGATCTGGAGAAAGGAAAGGGGGACAGCGCGGAAAGTGCTGCCGAAACCATCTTCGCCGCTGCGGCGGCAGGGCTTGCCGGCTGTTCAATCGAGGACTTTTCCGGAGACGAGGAGCGGCCGATCTACGACTTTTCCCATGCCGTCGAGCGCGTAGCCGCGGCGGCGGAGGCAGCCCGTTCGCTGAAACACGATTTCGTGCTGACCGCACGCGCCGAAAACTTCCTGCATGGCCGGCCCGACCTTGATGACACGATCAAGCGCCTGGAGGCTTTCGAGAAGGCAGGAGCCGACGTGCTCTATGCGCCGGGCCTCACGGATATCGCCTCGGTGCGGGCCATCTGCTCGGCCGTGAGCAAGCCGGTGAACGTGCTGGCGGTGCCGGAATTCACCGTTGCGGAACTGAAGGAAGCGGGGGCGAAGCGCATTTCGCTCGGCTCCAAGCTTACGACTGCCGCCTTCGCTGCGGTGGAGCGGGCGGCATCCGAGATCCTGGGCGACGGCAGTTTCGGTTTCGCGCGGCAGGCCATGCCATTCTCGAGGCTTCAGAAGATGTTTGCCGGATCATGACGAAACTTTCCGTCATCGACATGCATACCGGCGGCGAGCCGGTGCGGATCGTCACCGGCGGCTATCCGCCGATACCGAGAGGGACGATCCTCGAAAAGCGGGCCTGGGTGCGCGAGAATGTGGACCATCTGCGCAGGCTTCTCATGTTCGAGCCGCGCGGCCATTACGACATGTATGGCGCATTGCTGGTTGAGCCGGACCTCCCCGACGCCGATCTCGCCGTGCTGTTCATGCACAATGAAGGCTATTCCACCATGTGCGGCCATGCCGTCATCGCGCTGGGTCGCTACGCGGTGGACGAGGGCATGGTGCCGGTGCGCGAGCCGGTTACGATCGTCAACATCGAGGCGCCCTGCGGCCTTGTGACCGCCTCGGTCGAGGTGAAGGATGGCAAGGCCGGCGCCGTGTCCTTCGAAAGCGTGCCGGCCTTCCTGTTCGCCCGGGACCAGGCCACGGATCTTCCGGGCTTCGGCACGGTCGGCTTTGACATTGCCTATGGCGGCGCCTTCTATGCGCTGGCCCACTGCCGTCAGTTCGGTCTGGAATTCGGCCGCAACCGGGTGCGTGACTTCGTCGACGCTGCGACCGCGCTGACAGAAAGGCTCAAGGCCGATTTTCCGCTCGCCCATCCGGATCACCCCGATCTCGCCTTCCTCTATGGTACGATCCTCACCGACGGGGGGCTCGGCCAGGATGCGCCGACGCGCAACGTCTGCGTCTTTGCCGATGCTGAGGTAGATCGCTCGCCGACAGGCTCGGGGGTTACGGCGCGCCTGGCCTCGATGTATGCGAAGGGAGAAATTGCCCTTGGCGAAAGCCGAAGCTTTGAGAGCATCGTCGGCTCGCGCTTTACCGGCGCCGTGGCGCGCGCCGTCCGGGCCGGCACGCATGACGCGATCATAGCCCGCGTCGGCGGTCGCGCCTTTTACAGCGGAAGGGCCGAATTCTGGCTGGAGGAGGACGATGAGCTGGGGCGCGGCTTCCTTCTGAGGTAGCGGGTGCGGGGTTGCAAATCCGGCGGCAGAGGCTAGAACCGCCGCGGCTCGAGCTTGCGCATCGGGCCGATAAGCCGTCGGCGCGGGGACCTGATGAGCCAGTATGACGTTTTGTGTATCGGCAATGCGATTGTCGATATCATTGCCCAGTGCGACGAGGCTTTTCTGGAGACGAACGGCATCGTCAAGGGTGCCATGAATCTCGTAGATTCAAGGCGCGCCGAGCTGCTCTATTCGCGCATGGGCCCTGCGGTCGAGACTTCGGGTGGGTCGGCAGGCAACACGGCCGCCGGCGTTGCCTCCTTCGGAGGCCGCGCCGCCTATTTCGGCAAGGTGTCGAAGGATCATCTTGGCGGAATTTATGCGCATGATATCCGTGCCCAGGGCGTCGCCTTCGACACCCGGCCGCTAGAAGGACAGCCGCCCACGGCGCGGTCCATGATCTTCGTCACGCCGGACGGCGAGCGCTCCATGAACACCTATCTGGGCGCCTGCACCGAACTAGGCCCGGAGGACGTGGAACCGGAAAAGGTAAAGGCAGCCACACTCACCTATTTCGAGGGCTATCTGTGGGATCCGCCGCGTGCAAAGGAGGCGATCCGTCAGGCGGCTCTGATCGCGCATCAGGCCGGCCGCGAGGTGTCGATGACGCTGTCGGACCCCTTTTGCGTCGATCGCTATCGCGATGAGTTTCTTGAGCTGATGCGCTCCGGCACGGTCGATATCGTGTTCGCCAATAGCGACGAGTTGAAGTCCCTCTATCAGACCGCCTCTTTCGACGAGGCGCTGGCCGCCATCCGCAAGGATTGCCGCCTCGCTGCAGTCACACGCTCGGAAAAAGGCTCCGTGATCGTGCATGGCGATGAAACGGTCGTGGTCGAGGCCGCCCCGATCCGTGAACTGGTGGATACCACGGGGGCAGGCGACCTCTATGCGGCAGCTTTCTTTTAGGCTACCACCAAGGCCCCTCG
>QGUU01000439.1 GCA_003242525.1 Pseudomonadota bacterium
GAGCTCGCCCATTCCAGCGATGATGGTCTGACCCGACTCTTCATCAGTCCTGACCCGGAAGGACGGATCCTCTGCGGCCAGGCGATGAAGCGCCATGCCCATTTTCTCCTGGTCGCCCTTGGTCTTCGGCTCGATGGCGATCTGAATGACGGGATCAGGGAACTCCATCCGCTCCAGAATGACCGGCTTGGCCGGATCGCAAAGCGTATCTCCGGTGGTGGTTTCCTTCAGTCCCGCAAGCGCCACGATATCGCCGGCAAAAGCCTCTTCGATATCCTCGCGCGAGTTGGCATGCATCTGGAGCATGCGGCCGATGCGCTCCTTCTTGCCCTTGACCGTATTGTCGAGCGACATGCCCTTCTTGAGCACGCCGGAATAGATACGGGCAAAGGTCAGCGAGCCGACGAACGGGTCGTTCATGATCTTGAAGGCGAGCATCGACAGCGGCTCGTTGTCATCGGAGTGACGCTCGGTCTCGGTCTCCGTCTTGGGATCGATTCCCTTGATGGAGGGAACGTCAACCGGCGACGGCAGGAAATCCACGACCGCGTCAAGCAGCGGCTGCACGCCCTTGTTCTTGAATGCCGTACCGCAGAAAACGGGGTGGAACTTGACCGCAATCGTGCCTTTGCGGATCAGCTCGCGAATCTTGTCGTTCGACGGGACATTGCCTTCGAGATAGGCGTTCATCGCATCGTCGTCCATTTCGACGGCGGCTTCGATGAGCTTCTCGCGATATTCCTCGGCCTTCGCCTGCATGTCAGCGGGAATGTCGACTACATCCCAGGCAGCCCCGAGCTCGTCGTTATGCCAGAGAAGAGCCTTCATCTCGATCAGGTCGACGACGCCCTCGAAGTCGCTTTCCGAGCCGATCGGAAGCTGCATCGCGACAGGCACGGCGCCCAGTCGGGACTTGATCATTTCAAGGCAGCGGAAGAAGTCCGCGCCAATCTTGTCCATCTTGTTGCAGAAGATCATGCGCGGAACATGATACTTCTCCGCCTGCCGCCACACGGTTTCGGTCTGCGGCTCCACGCCGGCATTCGAGTCGAGCAGCGCAATGGCACCGTCGAGCACACGCAGCGAACGCTCGACCTCAATGGTGAAGTCGACATGGCCGGGAGTATCGATGATGTTGAAGCGGCGCAACCTGCCATCGCGACCCTTCCAGAAGGTCGTGGTGGCAGCGGACGTGATGGTGATGCCGCGCTCCTGCTCCTGCTCCATCCAGTCCATCGCGGCCGAGCCATCATGGGTCTCGCCGATCTTGTGCGACTTTCCCGTGTAATACAGGATACGCTCGGTCGTCGTGGTCTTGCCGGCGTCGATGTGCGCCATGATGCCGAAGTTTCGGTAATCTTCGATCTTGTACTCGCGGGCCATGATGGTGCCTCTTCAGTCTCTGCTCAGCGCCTACCAGCGGTAGTGCGCGAACGCGCGGTTGGCTTCCGCCATCTTGTGGGTGTCTTCACGCTTCTTCACGGCGGTGCCACGATTGTTGGCAGCGTCCATCAGCTCGCCGGAGAGACGCTCGATCATGGTCGTCTCGTTGCGGTTGCGCGCGGCTGCAATAAGCCAGCGAATGGCCAAAGCCTGGCGGCGCTCAGGGCGAACATCGACCGGCACCTGATAGGTGGCACCACCAACACGGCGGGAACGCACCTCTATATGCGGTGCGACATTGTCGAGCGCCTGATGGAAAACGGTGACGGGCTCCTGCTTTGTCTTGGCCTCGATCTGGTCGAGAGCGCCATAGACGATGGATTCGGCGACCGACTTCTTGCCGTCATACATGACGGCGTTCATGAACTTGGTGATGACCAGATCGCCGAACTTGGGATCCGGGTTGATCTCACGCTTTTCTGCACGGTGGCGACGGGACATGTCGTTGTCTCTCTTGTCTCTCTGGCCCGGCGCCAAAAACCAAAAGCGCCGAAGCCGGAAAACCCTTACTTCGGACGCTTTGCGCCGTATTTCGAACGACGCTGCTTGCGGTTCTTGACGCCCTGGGTGTCAAGGACGCCACGGATGATGTGGTAGCGTACGCCCGGCAGGTCCTTGACGCGACCGCCACGGATCATCACCACCGAGTGCTCCTGAAGGTTATGGCCTTCGCCCGGAATGTAACCGATCACCTCAAAGCCATTGGTCAGGCGAATCTTGGCGACCTTGCGCAGCGCGGAATTCGGCTTCTTGGGCGTCGTCGTGTAGACGCGCGTGCAGACGCCCCGCTTCTGCGGGTTCTGCTGCATGGCCGGAACCTTGTTACGCGTCGCCGGCGCCTGGCGCGGCTTGCGGATCAACTGGTTTACGGTAGGCATCAAACCTTCCTTCTCAATCTCGATCTCGTGTCGGGAGCCTTTTCAGGCCCGTTTCAAGCGGGGCTTTCATACGCAAATTCGGGCCGTAACCGCCCTTTCGCGGTCCTGCCCGAACAAAAAGCAGAGGAAGCGCAAAGCGCTTCGTGCATGCCGGAAAGTCTGTTCGCTCGTAAACGAGCCCTGTTTGAGGCAAACTCCAAGGCGCGTCGCCTCGGACCGGAAGCCTCACATCGGCTCAGACCGGGCGGCTTCTACCCGCAACCCCGGTACGCGTCAAGCCCGCAGTTCCAATTATTGCGACGAAACCGCCGCCTGGCTCCCATGCGTTCGGGCGAATGTAACAATCTTTCGCCCCTTTGAGCTTAGAAAAAACAATCTGGCGCCGTTTTGGCTGTCCCGCCCTCGTCAATCGTGCAACAACGCCCATGTAGGCTCGTTTACTCCTTGCAACAAGGGAATCAATCGGTGAACGACAACAACGAAAGTGGAGAGCTCCGCCCGGTCATCATCATCACGGGAAGGGTCTGGAGGCACAAGAACGGCAAACCGGAAGGCGTGCATGTGATGCTGACCGCACCCGATGACGACTCGGCCGTCCGTCGGGCATTGGAAGCCCTAGCCGCCGAAGGCTATGTCGAAGCGGAGCTCGATCAGATAGGCGAACTAGACGGCGAG
>QGUU01000440.1 GCA_003242525.1 Pseudomonadota bacterium
CAGGATCGCGTTCCTGATCTGCATTTCCCTCACCTGCCCGGAAGTCTTCATGCCGCTGGTCGCCACGCTCATGTCCCACCCGTCACGGCGTATCCTGACGCCGGCCTTGGCGAATATGGCGGCCGCACACGTAGGCGCAAGCACGATGAATTGGCTGGCAGAGAATATCGCCTGCGACATCGTTCTCCAGAACGCTACGTCCGCCGGGGATGCCGATGCCAGATTGCGCGACGCGCTCCAGGGTGAGCCGGTGGACATCGCGATTCAGGATCAGGCAACCAGAAGGAAAAGAATCCTCATCGCCGATATGGATTCGACGATGATTGATCAGGAATGCATCGACGAGCTGGCCGATGAGGTCGGGCTGAAGGACCACGTCGCTGCCATCACGGCGCGCGCAATGCGCGGCGAGATCGCCTTTGAGCCAGCGCTGCGGGAGCGGGTCGCCCTGCTGAGGGGCCTCGAAACGACGGTTATCGACCGATTGGTAGCCAAACGCATCACGCTTGCCTCCGGGGCGCGCGCGCTGGTTCAGACCATGCGTGCCCATGGCGCTTACACGGCGCTCGTATCTGGCGGCTTCGATGTCTTTACCGCTCCGATTGCCGAAAAACTCGGTTTCCATGAAAACCGCGCCAACCGGCTCCTGGAGCAGCACGGGCGGCTCACAGGCGAAGTTGCCGAGCCCATACTCGGCCGCGCGGCCAAGGCGACGGCGCTGCTGGAGATCGCAGGCCGCTTGAACACGACTCCCGACGACGCCATCGCCGTGGGCGACGGGGCCAACGATCTTGACATGATACGGCTGGCCGGCACCGGGGTGGCCCTGCACGCCAAGCCGGCCGTGGCGGCCGAGGCAAAGGTACGGATTGATCATTCGGATCTGACCGCCCTGCTTTTTCTGCAGGGCTATCGCCTCGACGAGTTCGTGACATGAAGCCGCTGCGCACAGCACGTCTCATCTTGCGCAATTGGAAGGACGATGACCGGGACCTGTTCTACCGCATCAACAGCGACGACAGGGTGATGGAGTTCTTTCCCTTCCGCCGCAATCGCGTCGAGGCGGATGCCAAGATGGACGAGTTCCGCGCCGAGATAGAGAAGAATGGTTTCGGCTGGACGGCCGCGGAAATAGCCGAAACCGGCGAATGCATCGGCTTTGTCGGGCTGCACGGTGCGGAGCACCAGCCTGGCCTGCCGCAATCCGCGATCGAGATAGGCTGGCGCCTGGCGCCGGAATTCTGGGGACGAGGCTATGTCACCGAGGCAGCTGGCGCATGGCTCGCATTCGGCTTTCACAGGCTTGGCCTGAGCGAGATCATCTCCTTCGCGGTCTGGAACAACCGCAAGTCAACGGCCGTGATGGAAAGGCTCGGCATGAGGCGCGATCCGTCTCGCGACTTCGACCATCCCGACGTGCCCGACACTCACCCGCAGCTGAAGCGGCACGTGTTCTACGCGTTGAAGCGGAGTGATTGGGAAAGCCAAAGGGCGGCCCGCTAGGCCGCCATCTTGCATTCAGCCAGGCCTGGCGCTGCCGCTCAGTCCATTCTGATCGTAACGAAGCGAAGCTCGCCCGTTTTGGAGGCAAGCATGAGCAACGCATTCTTGCGTCCCTGCTTCCGCAGGCTGTCGATCCGGTCCATCACGTCCTTGGGAGACGATACCGACTCCTGCGCTATCTCGGTGATCACCTCGCCTGGCTGCACACCGCGTTCGGCGGCTGCCGAATCCTTGGCGACTTCGGTGATGACCACGCCGTTCACATCTTCGGCAATGCCGAACTTGCTCCGCGTCTGGTCGTTCAGTTCGCCGATCGTCATGCCAAGCACGGTGGCAGTGGCCACGGGGGAGGCCTCGTCACCGCCCTCGCCCGGGTCGGTTTCCGTTTCCTCGCTGCTGGCCAGCTTCTCGCCATCCTCGAGCCGCCCGAGCGTCACCTGGACGGCCATTTCCTCGCCCTTGCGAACAAGTACGACCTCGACCGCTTTCCCGACGGGGCTTTCAGCCACGACACGCGGCAGGTCGCGCATGTTGTCGATGTCCTTGCCGTCGAACTTGACGATGACGTCTCCGGGCTGGATTTGGCCATTGTCAACCGGCCCGCCCTTTATGATGCCGGCTACCAGTGCGCCCTTGGCAGAATCCATGCCCAGGCTCTCGGCGATCTCATCCGTAACGGGTTGGATGCGGACCCCCAGCCAGCCGCGGCGCGTCTCCCCATATTGGCGAAGCTGCTCGACGACACTGACCGCCATCTTGGCAGGAATGGAAAAGCCGATGCCGATCGAGCCGCCGGAGGGCGATATGATAGCCGTGTTTATGCCGATCACCTCGCCGTTCATGTTGAACAGCGGACCACCGGAATTTCCGCGATTGATGGCCGCATCCGTCTGGATGAAATCATCATAGGGCCCGGAATTTATATCGCGGTTGCGAGCTGAAATGATGCCGACAGTGACCGTGCCGCCGAGACCGAAGGGATTGCCGATGGCCATCACCCAATCGCCGATACGCATCTTGTCGGAATCGCCAAAGCTCACCGCAGTCAGCTTGTGGCCCGCCGGATCGATCTTGAGCACCGCAATGTCGGTCTTGGCATCAGTGCCCACAAGCGTGGCCTTCAGTGTCACGCCATCGGAAAAGTTGACCTCGATGTCGTCGGCATCGGCAATCACGTGATTGTTGGTGACGACAATCCCCTCTTCGGCATCGATCACGAAGCCCGAACCCAGCGACTGCACCTTTTGTGCGCCTGGATTGCTCTCACCGCCGCGATCCTTGAAAAATTCATCGAAGAAGTCCTGGAAGGGCGACCCTTCGGGAAGCTGCGGCATGGGCACCGCGCCGGGACCTTCCGTACCCTTCACCGTTTGCGACGTGGATATGTTAACCACCGCTCCCAGCAGCTTCTCCGCCAGATCCGCCACGGAGGCCGGGCCATTCGCCGGCGGCGGCGTCGCAGCAGCGGAAGGCAATGCGGACATG
>QGUU01000441.1 GCA_003242525.1 Pseudomonadota bacterium
GCCTGCCGCCGCTCGGGGCCATTTGCGAACTGGCCAATGACGATGGCACGGTCAAGCGCGGCCCGGAGGTCGCGGCCTTCGCCGAGGAGCATGGTCTGAAGCAGGTTTCGGTTGCGGACCTGATTGCCTATCGCCAGCGCCAGGAAACACTGGTGCAGCGCGTTGCGGAGTTCGATATCGAAACGCCCGGAGGCGCGGCCAAGGCCTACACCTACATGCTGCCCTGGGACGTGATGCACCATCTGGCGATCGTCTTCGGCGATATCCGGGACGGCCACGAGGTTCCGGTGCGCCTGCATTCCGAGGATGTGGTGATGGATGTCTTCGGCATCGATCATCGACTGGACGCGATGATGAAGACGATGGGCGCCGAGCAACGCGGCGTCATCGTCTACCTGCGCGAGGGCTCCGTCGGCGTGGCCCACCAGGATCGCAACCGCCCGGCAATGGGTGGCGAAGCCCATGAGGAGGCGCGTCGTCGCGAGAGCGAATGGCGCGAAATCGGCCTGGGCGCACAGATCCTCAAGGATCTCGGCATCTCCTCTATCAGGCTGATCGCTTCGCGCGAACGTCACTATGTCGGCCTGGAAGGCTTCGGCATCCATATCGCCAGCACGGAAATAATGTGATCCACAGGGGACGGGGCCAGCGACACCCCGGTTGACGAGACGCACCCTGCGGGCAATCCTGCCGGCGGGTTGCAGGGAGAGGGTTGGCTATGTGGGACTTTTCGGTCGGACGGTCCGTAGCGATCATGCTCCGGACGTGGCCGTTCATTCTGCTTCGCATGATTGTCTATTTCGGCATCACCCTTGCCTATGTGGCGGCGACGGGGATGGGGGCTGGCGTCGGATGGGGCGTGGGGCACATATTTTCCGAAGGTGGACCGGAAGCCGCCGCTTTCTACGGCGGCCTCGCCGGCTTCGCCCTGGTGTCCGTGGTCGTCTACTGGGTCCGCGAATACATCCTCTATGTGGTGAAGGCGGGTCACATCGCCGTCATGGTACATCTGGTCGATGGTCGGGACGCGCCTGATGGGCAGAACCAGATTGCCTATGCCCGCAAGATCGTCACGCAGCGTTTCGCTGAGGCCAACATCCTCTTTGTCGTCGACCAACTGGTGAAGGGAGCGATTCGCGCCGCCACCAGGCTTACAGGCGGTATATCCGCCTTGCTCCCCATACCGGGGCTGGAGGGGCTTGTACGCTTCATAAACACCGTGATTCGCCTCTCGCTGACCTATGTCGACGAGATCATCCTCGGCTACAACATCCGCATTGGCTCGTCTTCGCCTTTCGAGACCGCCCGGCAGGGCGTGGTGCTCTACGCGCAGAACGGCACAAGGATGGTAAAGAACGCCGTCTGGCTGGCGCTGATCCTTTGGGGCGTGACCTTCATCATCTTCCTCTTCATGCTGGCGCCTGCCGGCGCCGTCGTCTACCTCATGCCTGGCCAACTCAGCGGATGGAGCTTCGTCCTGGCAATCATCTTCGCCTGGGCGCTCAAGGCCGCCTTGGTGGAGCCCTTCGCCATTGCATCGCTGATGCAGGTCTATTTCCGCGCGATCGAGGGTCAGACACCCGATTCGCGCTGGGACGCGCGGCTTGCCGAAGTTTCGCACCAGTTCCGGCAACTGAAGGAAAAGGCGACGTCTTCGTTCGGTGGACGGCCCGCAGGGCCTGCCCCGCAACCGGGCGTATAGGTGGCCGATCCTGTGAACATTGGCCCCGCGCCGCGCGAAAGGTTGGTCAATCGCGCGGCATGCGCCTATATCGGGGCATGGTTACCCGCCTTTACACCCATCCCATTTATCTGGAGCATCTGACTCCGGCAGGCCACCCCGAGCGGCCCGACCGGCTGCGCGCCATCCAGCGCGTTCTGGACGATCCGGCCTTTAGCGCACTGGATCGCGTCGAGGCGCCGATGGGTGATGAGGAAGCGATCCTCTACGCGCATCCGCAAGCCCATCTTGACAGGGTTCGGGATGCGATCCCCGAGGCTGGCCTGGCCGCGATGGATGCCGACACTACGGTCAGTCCGAAAAGCTGGCAAGCGGCGCTCACCGCCATTGGTGCCGCCAACGCCGCGGTCGATGATGTGTTCGAGGGCCGTGCCGACAACGTCTTCGTCGCTGCGCGCCCGCCGGGCCACCATGCGGAGAAGGCTACTGCGATGGGGTTCTGCCTGTTCAACAACGCCGCCATTGCCGCGCGCCATGCACAGCGCAGGCATGGCGCCGAACGGGTCGCGATCATCGACTGGGATGTCCACCACGGCAATGGCACGCAGGACATTTTCTGGGACGATCCCTCGGTGCTCTATTGTTCCACCCACCAGATGCCGCTCTATCCCGGAACCGGCGCCAAGAGCGAAACCGGAGTCGGCAACATCGTCAATGCGCCGCTTGCGCCGCGCACCGGAAGCGATCTGTTCCGGGAAGCCTTGCTCTCCCGCATATTGCCGGAAGTGGACAGGTTCCAGCCGGATCTGATCATCATATCCGCAGGGTTCGATGCCCACCATCGCGACCCGCTGGCCGAAATCAATCTGACCGAGGAGGATTTCGACTGGGCAACGGGCCAGTTGATGGAACGGGCCGATCGCCACGGTTCAGGCAGGCTGGTCAGCCTGCTTGAAGGCGGGTACGACCTGCAAGGATTGGCATTTTCGGTCGCTGCCCATGTCAGGCGGCTGATGAAAGGATGATCGATGAGTGGTGAAGCGAATGAGGACGTCAAGGCGATGAGCTTCGAGCAGGCGCTCGAGGCACTGGAGAAGATCGTCGACGATCTGGAGCGCGGCGACGTTCCGCTGGACCAGTCGATCCGCATCTATGAGCGCGGCGAGGCCTTGAAGGCACATTGCGACCGGCTGCTGAAGGCGGCGGAGGACAGGGTCGAGAAGATCCGCCTTTCGCGCGATGGCAAGCCCGTGGGCGTGGAGCCGCTCGACGGGGAGTGACGTTGCGGCGCTGCCGCGAGAGGA
>QGUU01000442.1 GCA_003242525.1 Pseudomonadota bacterium
CCACATGCGATGCAGGCGCTGTGGGCGGTACGTGCCACGCGGGGTGACGTAGCCCTTGCGCGCCGTTGAAACGGGCCAGCGATAAAGCACCCGGCCATGCTGGCTCACCGTCATCGTCTGGGAAGATATGTCGACCTTCGCCACCAGGCTCGCAGCTTTAGCGCTGCCTGGCGCGCCAACCAGAACCGTTACAAATGCAGCTGCCAATACGAGAGTTCTCATACCCCCCTCCGCTTGTCGTTCACGAATGCCCCTCGATGTATTTATCTGATTTCCAGTTCCCGATAGTAGTGGATAAATTCTATACCATCGCTTCCTGGCTGCGGCCCGATCATGAAGGAAAAGCTTGAACAAAATCTTCCCACGGCTGCGGCAAATGTCACCGATTACGGCAACATGTTCTTGGAGCCTGGGGCGGGCTTGCAAATAGGCGGCAAACCCTGCTCAACTTGATCCATGTTTGAACGTCTTTTCAGCGCCATCGATGAGCGGCGCGACGATCTTGTTGCCATGACGGCCGACCTGATCCGTTTCCCGACCGTGAACCCGCCGGGAGAGGCCTACCGCCCCTGCGCGGAGTATGTCGGGGAGCGGCTGCGAAAGGCCGGGTTCGGCATCGAATATATCCGCGGCGAAGGCACACCGGGCGATACCGACCGCTATCCCCGCGTCAACGTGGTAGCACGCTTCGACGGCAGGGCGCCTGGTCCCTGCGTGCACTTCAACTCGCACATCGACGTGGTTGAAGCCGGCGATGGCTGGACTCTCGACCCGTTCGCAGGGATCGTGAAGGATGGCCGCGTCTACGGTCGCGGCGCCTGCGACATGAAGGGCGGTCTTGCTGCCTCCATCATAGCGGTGGAAGCCTTCATGGCGACTTGGCCCGATTTTCCCGGAACGATCGAGATTTCAGGCACCGTGGACGAGGAGTCCGGAGGCTTCGGCGGCGTCGCTCACCTGGCGAAGCTCGGCTACTTCTCCAAACCGAAGGTAGACCACGTCATCATCCCCGAGCCTCTCAACAAGGACCGCATCTGCCTCGGCCATCGCGGCGTATGGTGGGCAGAAATCGAAACCATGGGCGAGATCGCGCATGGTTCAATGCCCTTCCTTGGCGACAATGCCGTGCGCCATATGGGCGCGGTGCTTGCGGCGTTCGAGGAAGAACTCTTTCCGGCGCTGGAGAGGAAGCGGACCGAAATGCCGGTCGTGCCGCCCGATGCGCGCCGCTCGACGATGAACATCAATTCCATCCATGGCGGGCAGACCGAGGACTTTCGGCCCGGTTTGCCGTCTCCCAACGTCCCCGACCGATGCCGTCTGATCATAGACCGGCGCTTCCTGCTGGAAGAGAATGTCGAGGAGGTCAAGCAGGAGGTGAGGTCGATCCTCGAACGCCTGAAGCGGGAGCGGCCAAAGTTCGACTATGAGATACGCGACCTCATGGAGGTACAGCCGACAATGACGGCCCGCGATGCGCCGGTGGTCAAGGCTATGGCAAAAGGCATCATGGAAGTATTCGACCGTGAGCCGGACTATGTCATCTCACCCGGGACCTACGACCAGAAACACATCGCGCGCATCGGCCACATCCATGATTGCATCGCCTATGGGCCCGGCATCCTGGACCTTGCTCACCGGCCTGACGAATGGGTTGCCATAGAGGACATGGTGCAATCCGCGAAGGTGATGGCCGTGGGCCTGAACGTACTGTTGCGGGGCGGTGCGCCCTGACCCCCAGGGATTTACGCTGCACCGCAACAATGAGGTTTACTCTACGGCAATTTCACGCTTTGATCCGCCATCCAAGGATTCTGGGAGTAGACCTATGAGCGTGTGGAAATCCGTTCTCGCCGCCTCCGTGCTGGCGCTGGCATCCGCAAGCCCGGCGCTCGCTGCGCGTACGGACCTTGTGCTCGGCGTTGTACTGGAGCCGCCGCATCTCGACCCTACGGCCGGCGCCGCAGCCGCGATCGATGAAATTCTTTACGCCAATGTATTTGAAGGCCTGACGCGAATTGGCCCCAGCGGCGAGGTGCTGCCGGCCCTGGCTGAGAGCTGGACGATTTCCGACGATGGAAAGGTCTATACTTTCAAGCTGCACAAGGGCGTGAAGTTCCACGACGGATCGGACTTCGATGCCGAGGACGTGAAGTTCTCGCTCGACCGGGCGCGCGCGCCAGATTCAGTCAATGCGCAAAAGGGTCTGTTTGCCGCCATCGACACCGTCGAGGTGATTGATCCGGAAACCGTGCAGGTAACGCTGAAGCATCCGCAGGGGGCGTTCCTTTACAATATGGGATGGGGCGACGCGGTAATCGTCGCGCCGGAATCGGCTGACCGCAACAAGGAGAAGCCGATCGGAACCGGGCCGTTCAGGTTCGATCACTGGGCGAAGGGATCGGCCGTTACACTTGTAAAATCAGATAATTATTGGGGCGATCCCGTTGCGCTGGACAAGGTGGAATTCCGCTTCATTCCCGACGCCGCTGCAGCTGTTCCAGCCGTCCTGTCGGGCGATGTTCAGGCTTTTCCCTTCTTTCCTGCAGACGCCGTCTCGCAGGTCGAAGGCAATCCGCAGCTCAAGGTGGTTATCGGCTCGACCGAAGGCGAGACGATCCTTGCAATGAACAACAAGAAACCACCGCTCGACAATCTCAAGGTTCGCCAGGCCATCTCCTACGCACTCGATCGCGAAGCGATCATCGACGGAGCTTCCGGCGGACTCGGCCAGCCCATTGGCTCGCACGTGTCGCCGTCGAGCAAGGCCTATGTAGATCTCACCGGCAGGTATCCGCACGATGCCGCCAAAGCCAGGAAACTCCTGAAGGAAGCCGGGTTCGAAAACGGTTTCAAGACCACGCTGAAACTGCCGCCGCCGGCCTATGCCCGCGACGGGGGACAGATCATTGCCTCGCAGCTTCGCAACGTCGGCATCCAGGCCGATATCATCCCGGTTGAATGGGCGCAGTGGCTCGATC
>QGUU01000443.1 GCA_003242525.1 Pseudomonadota bacterium
TCTGCAGGGTGAACACCTTCTGGCCCTCGCGCGGACCCGTCGCAATCCGGTACGTGATCGAAGCCCCGAGCAGCGCGTTGATCGGCGCCTCCTCGGCGGACGAGACGAGGGAAGGGAATGCCCGTCTCGCATGCGGCCAAGGAATTCGTGCGGGAGAAGATGCGGGACCCGGCAGAGAAATGGACGGCACAGACGAAGAAGCAGAACGAGGCTGTCTATCGGCTGTTCGTCGATCACGTCGGAGACTGCCCGATTGATGCGGTGACCCGCCAGGACGCGGTGAACTTCCGTGCCACAGTGGCGAGACTGCAACCCAATTGGGCACGAAGTGCCAAGGCCAAGGGGCTACCCCTGTCCGAACTTCTGGAACGCTACGCTGCATCACCGGGTGAGGCCAGCCTGACGAACAAGACGCTGGACCGCTACACGTCCGCGTTGGTCGGATTGTTCCGGTGGCTGAAGGCACGGGACCTGTACAGCGGTGACAACCCGTTCGGTGGCCTCATGACACGGAACAAGAAACGCCGTGAGGGTCGCACGAAGTGGCTGCCGTTCTCTGACGATGAACTGAAGTCTCTGTTCCGTTCGCCGCTGTTCCTGAAGACGAGCACCGAACAACGGGTGAAGCCGAAAACCCACGACGTGAAAACCGCCCTGCTATGGGCACCGCTGATATCGCTCTACTCGGGACTGCGCTCGGATGAAATCTGTCAGCTTCGAATCTCCGACGTGAGAGAGGACAACGGCGTTTGGTACTTCAACGTCGCTGAAGCTGGGGACGATAAGCAGGTGAAAACGCCAGCGGGCTACCGCCGTGTGCCTGTGCATTCGATGCTCGTCCGGTGCGGTTTCCTCGAATACTTGGAGCACGTGCGAGGGCAGGGGTATGAGTTCCTGTTACCCGGCCTCAAGCCCGGTGGCCCGGACGGCAAGCGGAACTGGTACTTCACGCGGACATTCACCGAGTATCGGCGCGGCGTGAAAGTGGAACGGCTGGACCCGCAGACGGGCCGCAACCGCGTCAGCTTCCACAGCTTCCGCAAGAACGTCGGCACGGCCTTGGAGCGGGCCAGGATACCGGAGAGTGAAGCCGTCCAGGTGCTCGGTCATGAGAAGCTGTCCATGAGTTACGACATCTACTCGCTCGGTCTGGACATGAAGGGGCTGCGGCGTGTGGTGGAGAAGATCACGCATCCCGGCCTTGACCTGTCACACTTGTATGTTGGCAAGACGGTCAAGGCCGCCGATAGCCAGGGGCGAACAGCACGAAGGACTCGACGTGAGAATCGCAGTAAGGTAGCCGGTGAGTAATAGAATTGACGGTGGGGTTACAAATCGAACGGGGGTGACGCCAACATGACGAGTTCCGTTAGATTACCGATCTTAGATGTTTGGCTCGTTCACGGAGTAAGCACACCTGAAAAGCTCAAAGCGATTCTTCCAGCGACATCTTGGCGAATATCGAAAATCGTCAACAGAAAACACGGTCGTAAAGAATATCAGGTGGCTCAAGTTTCGCTTGTCGTCGGCGGGACTATAGAACGACGCCTACGTAATCTCCCAGATATCGAAAAAACGAATGCGATACGAGAAGAAATACAAAAACTTGCCACCTTACTGGCGGATGAAGATATGAAATGTGAACTGGCAAGTGAATAGGGGGAAGCGTGTCGCCTCTTGATCTTGCGATCTGTTCGGCGTGGGGGCGGGTGAGCGGAGCGGGACGGTCACGCAAGCACAGTACGAGCGTTGGCTTCGGCGCTACCTTTGACATTGCAGCATACGGCCAAGAGGGGTTGGGGTGGATATGAAAAGGGTCCTTGAAAAGGTCTGTTATGCGGCTGCGGGACTCGTCGGCATCGGAATTTTGGTCACGGGTTTTCTAGCCTATTTCGTAATCTCATTTGATCCGGCCACACGCCATCATTTCGACGGGTTAGGGCGCGAACTGGAGCCGTCGCCTTGGTTCATTCGCTGGATTTTCGGACAGGATAGAGATTGGCCGGGATGGGGTTGGTGGCTATTCGATTTCGTATGGTTCTGGGGCGGGATTGCTATCGCTTATGGCCTCGTAAAGCTTGGAGAACGATTCAAGCAACGCGCCTGACAGGCTCACACTGATACAGCGGTACGGTGATGACGGAAGCCAAGGAATGGATCGAAGTTATCGCAGCCCTGACAACATGGGAGGGGGCACTATGCAAGCTCTGGTGATGGTTCTTATGGTCCCGCTGATGTTGCTCAATTTCTTTGGCGGCATTGGCTCAGGTATCTGGCTCGCCATACTCGGAGAATGGTGGGCAATCGGATACGGAATTGCCGGATTTCTACTCTCTCACTTTCTTCTCGCCATAATCTTGATGCCCGGCATTTTGCTCGCTGGACCTGCTGCCCTTCTGATGGAGAAGGGAAAGACATTTTTGGCCTTCCCGTTCCTTCTTCTGAGTCAGCTATACACATTCGCGGTCATCACCGCTTGGTGCATGTTCGTGTTCTACTTCTTCATGTCCCGAGCCGGTCAAGACACGTTCTGGCCCCTGCTAATCTGGTCATATGGAGTGGCGCTAGGACCCTGGATGTATATGGCTCAGAAAGAGCAACAGGGCGGAACCGGTGATGCGTCCGCCATGACAACGTTCTTCGCTCAGGTGGCCTACATAGTCGTCGCATTGGTGGTGATCTTCGGAAGCGCAACCCTGATCGGCCTCGCCATGATCTTCGGCGGTATCATGCTGGTAGGGATGCTGATACAGACCGGCCTCGCACTCGCCATGCTAAGAGAAGAAAAGAGGCTTAGCGTATCCTAGCTGCCGCCATCGCGCGCATGAACCGGGTACGGCGGGGGTGGTCTGCTCCCCCAGATTAGTCCCGGAATGAAGTAGAGTCTGCTCATCGGGGAGCAGACGAATGAAGAGGCGACGATTCACAGAAGAACAAATCATCGGGGTGCTTAAGGAAGCGGAGGCCGGC
>QGUU01000444.1 GCA_003242525.1 Pseudomonadota bacterium
AGATATTGGCGCGGACATAGGTGTTGACGAAAGGCTCGGTCAACATTGTCGTTGTCGCGTCGACGGCGACCTTGCTGAACCAACCCTGTGTTGACATGTTCTCACACGAAAGGCTTGCCGAGCTTGTATTTGTTGGGCACAAGGCGCCTTAAATAGGCAAGCCCAGGCTCGGCAAGATCGTTTTCCTCGGCCTTCAGGAAATCCTCCGGCATCTGTCGCGTCTTGCCTGCCACCGCGTCAAGCGGCACTTTCCGGAACACCGTCTTTTGCCCGTCATATTGAAGCGCCGCCGAGCCGCCGCCTTCTTCGACAAGTTGCACCGCATAGGCACCGGCCTCGAACGCCTCTCGCGCGTCGGTGGCGCTGATGGCGCCAATATAGCCGCGGGGAATGTAGCCCAGCGCATCCACGCGTGCGCGCTGCCCAGGTAGCCGCTCGGCCAGCGCCTGCTCGAAGGCGCGGTTGAGATCGCTGCCGGAAAGCTTCACATTGCCATGCTGGTCGCGCTCGATCCTGTCGGGACCGACGATCGTTTCCACCAGCGAACGGCCATCCGCCGTCGCAACACCTTCGGAAACGGCGACGATGCAACGCTGGTGGCGCGCGAGCGTTGCCTTCACGTCTTCGATGAAGCGTTCCACTGAAAAGGCGCGCTCCGGCACATAGATCAGATGTGGTCCGCTATTCCTGTCCAGCCGCCAGGCGGCGGAAGCGGCGGTGAGGAAGCCGGCATGCCGGCCCATGACGATACCGACATAGATACCAGGCAGCGCCCGGAAATCCAGATCGACCGACAGAAACGCCCCGGCGACGAATTCGGCGGCCGACATGAACCCCGGCGTGTGGTCGTTTTCCACCAGGTCGTTGTCGATGGTCTTCGGCGCATGAACGAAGACTATCCTCCCGCCGGAGGCTTCGGTCAGAATCTGCTGTGTCCCTGACGTGTCGTTACCGCCTATGTAGATGAAGGCGTCGGCGCCGGCCCGCTGCAGGCCCTTGAGGACCTTTTCGCAATAGGCGGCATCCGGCTTGTCACGGGTGGAGCCGAGAGCGGCGCTGGGCGTGTTGCCGATCAGCCGCAACTCGCCCTCGGCCATGTCGGTCAGTTCGACATAGTCGCCGTCACGAATTCCGCGTACGCCATGCCGGGCGCCAAGCACGCGTGCGCCCGGATATCGCTTGCGGATTTCCAGCACGGCGCCCACGACGGTCTGGTTAATGACGGCAGTAGGCCCACCGCCTTGCGCGATCACGATGGTTTCGCTCATGGCGCCATTCCTCGTTCATTCAGGGCACATTCGCCTGTCTTTTTGTCAGGCGCAATGGTTCTGACTCGGCAGAAAGGTCGGCTTGCTTCTGCTGCTTTCTCAGATGACGACGACCGGATTGCGCTTGGTAACGCGGCTATAAAGGTCGATGATATCCTGATTGATGAGGCGCACGCAGCCGGACGACATGGCCTGGCCAATCGACCACCATTCGGGCGAACCGTGGATGCGATAGCCGGTGTCCTGGTTGTTCTGATAGATGTAGAGGGCGCGCGCGCCGAGCGGGTTTGTCAGGCCGCCGGGCTGACCGTGCTGCCATTTTACCAGTTCCGGCTTGCGTTGGATCATCTCGGGAGGCGGTGTCCAGCTCGGCCATTCCCGGCCGTACTGGATGTTGGCGCGGCCGGACCAGCGGAAGCCGTCCTTGCCTACTCCGACGCCATAGCGGATAGCCTCGCCGCCTGGCTGCACCAGGTAAAGCAGCCGCTCGTCAGTGTGAACGACGATGGTACCGGGAGCCTCGCCCGTCGGGTCGACAACAATCTGCCGGCGGAACTGCGGCTTGATCTTCTGGTATGGCACCGCCGGAACCGCGAAACCGCCATCGGTCAGCGAGGCATACATCAATTCCGGCGAAGTAATCCTGCTATCCACGCTGATGCGCGGAACGGGGCGTCGAGGCTGTATGGATCCGGTGGTGATCTCGTCGAGCCCCAGCGAGGGCATATCCATGGCGGTCCGCGAACATCCGGCGAGGCCGAACATGGTGGCTGCGCCAATCCCGGCAAGCATGGCTCGGCGGGAGATCATTTCTTCGGAGGGGGCGGACCCCGGCTCAGCGGTTGTCACTGGCACCTGCTGGAACGAGCGCATGAACTCCTTGACCCTGCGGCGGCCAACCTGCGGCCGAATGGCGCGTATTTTTCCCAATCATGGTTGAAAAAGGATGAAGGCCATCCCCAGGGGAAAGCCTGCTCGGGCGCCGCGCCGCGCGCGGTCATCCCGCATCGCAATTTTTCTTTGCGTCGAGCGCAGGCTTGGGCTTCATTCCTGCAATCGACGCAGGAGAGACCCATGTCTTTCGAAAACTGGGCGGCCTTTGTCGCCGCCTCGACCATAATGGTCATGATACCCGGACCCACCGTGCTGCTTGTCGTCTCCTATGCGCTGGGGCAGGGCTGGCGCACCGCCCTGCCCATGGCGATCGGCGTTGCCTTGGGTGACTTCACGGCCATGACCCTGTCCATGCTGGGCGTTGGGGCCCTTCTTGCGGCCTCGGCCACGGTCTTCACGACGCTCAAGTTTATCGGCGCGGCATACCTGATCTATTTGGGCGTGAAGCTGTTCCGGGCCGGCGGCGCGCTCAGGGTCGAGCCACGCAAAGATGCCTCATCGGCAGCGAAAATGATGATTCATGCCTGGCTGGTAACGGCGCTGAATCCGAAAAGCATAACCTTCTTCGTTGCCTTTCTGCCGCAATTCCTGGACCCGGATGCAGGGTTCTTCCAGCAGATGCTTGTCTTCGAAACCACATTCCTCGTGCTGGCTTTCGCCAATGCGCTGGGATACGCCGCCGCGGCGTCAAGGGCTCGTTCGCTGGTGCGCAACGAGCGCGCCATACGCATCTTCAACCGTGCGGGCGGCTCGCTGCTGGTCGGTGCCGGCGTTGCGACCGTGGCGATAAGGGCTAATG
>QGUU01000028.1 GCA_003242525.1 Pseudomonadota bacterium
GGTTTGATTAATAAGGGGTACCCTCCTCCGTCTCGTCGTCCGGTTGCGGCAGCTCCGTGTTCGACAGATTTGCCTCGATGCGCGCCAGCAGCTTGACGAGGGTCTTCTGGTCCTTCTTGTCGAGGCCCTTCAGTGCCTGCTTCTCCGTTTTCCGAACCGATTTCTCGATTGCGCGGATGGTTTCGCGGCCAGCATCGGTCAAGAATATGTGCGCCTGCCGCGCATCGGAGGACGAAGCGCGCTTTTCGACAAATCCCTGCGCCTGAAGTCTGTTGATCGTCTTGGTGATGGTCGGCGGACGCACGCCCAGCCGCTCCGCAAGACTTCCGGGCGTCTGCCCGTCCTCGCGGGCAAGCGCCAGCATGATCTGGTCCTGCCCGGCATAGAAACCGTGGGCCAGAAGCCGTGCCGCAAGGGCGGTGCGCGCCAGCCTCGCGGCCGAATGCAACCTGTTCATGGTGGCGGCCCTGTCAGCCTTCGCCATGCCTTCCTCCTTCAGGACGGCGCAACAATAGCGGCACCGAGCACATTGACAACCGAGCTTCCGTGCGGCCGGTCCTTGCCGGCACAGGAAGCAGTGCCCGTGCGTGATGGCAGAATCTTGTAACGGCTCTACGACAAGGCAAGCCTGCGCGCCATGCAGACAGCTGTTGCCAACGCGTGCTTGGACGGACGTTTTGTGACGTGCAAAAGCCCAGGCCCCATCCTATATGGAAAGCAAATTTCCCCTTCTTGAGGTTCGTCATGAGCGAAGCATCCGCACCGATCCCTGTTACCGTGCTCACCGGCTATCTCGGTTCCGGCAAGACGACGCTGCTCAACCGCATTCTCTCGGAGAACCACGGCAAACGCTACGCCGTGATTGTCAACGAATTCGGCGAAATCGGCATCGACAACGACCTGATCGTGGAATCCGACGAAGAGATTTACGAGATGAACAATGGCTGTGTGTGCTGCACGGTGCGCGGCGACCTCATCCGGGTCGTCGAGGGGCTGATGCGCAGGCCGGGCCGATTCGATGCCATCCTCGTCGAAACCACCGGCCTCGCCGATCCCGCGCCGGTGGCGCAGACCTTCTTCATGGACGAGGACGTGCGCTCCAAGACCCGGCTCGACGCGGTCGTGGCGCTGGTCGATGCCAAGCATCTGCCGCTGCGCCTGAAAGACAGCAAGGAGGCGGAGGACCAGATTGCCTTCGCCGATGTGGTGGTGCTTAACAAGACCGATCTCGTCACGCCCGAAGAATTGCGCGATGTCGAGGCCACGGTGCGCGCCATCAATCCCACCGCGAGAATCCACCGCACCCAGCGCTCTGCCGTCGATCTCGCCGAAGTGCTCGATCGCGGCGCGTTCGACCTGAAAAGAGCGCTGGAGAACGATCCGCATTTCCTTGATGCGGAGGAACACGACCACGAGCACGATCATGTTTGCGGCCCGGACTGCGACCATGATCATGAACACCACCATCACGACCATGCGCATCCCGCTGCCATCCACGACGTAACCGTACAGTCGATTTCGCTGCGCGGTGGCGAGATGGATTCGAAGAAGTTCTTTCCGTGGATCGAGAAGGTCACGCAGATAGAAGGGCCGAACATCCTGCGGCTCAAGGGCATCATTGCCTTCAAGGATGACCCGGATCGCTACGTCCTTCAGGGTGTGCACATGATCGTCGAGGGGGATCACCAGCGGCCGTGGAAGGAAGGGGAAAGGCATGAAAGCCGGCTGGTATTCATAGGCCGCGATCTTGACGCCGAACGGCTGAGGAAAAGCTTCGAGGCGTGTCAGGCGGTCCCCAACTGACACAGCCTGATCCGCTTTCTTGCCGAACTCGCCCCGCTCGGATAAGCAGCCTTCATGCCTACAGTCGCACCGCTCGATCTCGACGGCCATTGCGTCGCTGCCGTCTTCCTGAACGATATACCGCATTTCGCACTGGCCGACGGGTCCGTGCACCGGCTCGACCATGGCCACAAGACGGTGCAGGCCAATGACGGAATGCTGGCGGCGGCACATGACCCCGCGAACCAGCGGCTGGTGACCGGAGGGGAAGACGGCAAGGTTTTTGCGGTCAAGGCCGACGGCACGGCTGTTGAGCTGGGCGGCGCCGGCAAGAAATGGATCACCAGCATAGCTGCCGGGCCGCAGGGCGCGGTGGCCTATGGCGCTGGGCGCAGCGCCTTCGTGCGCCTCGCCGACGGCACCATCAAGGAATTCCAGCACGCCAGGACCGTCGAGGGCGTGGCCTTTGCACCCAGGGGCCTGCGCATTGGCGTCGCCCGCTATAACGGTGCGACACTGCATTTCCCGGCAGCAGAGGGCAAGCCGCTGGAGCTTGAGTGGGCTGGCGCGCACACCGGCATCACCTTCTCGCCCGACGGCAATTTCGTGGTCACGACCATGCAGGAGAATGCGCTGCACGGCTGGAAGCTTTCCGACGGCAAGCACATGCGCATGTCCGGCTATCCGGCCAAGGTAAAAAGCCTCTCCTGGGCGGTCAGGGGCCGCTGGCTGGCCAGTTCCGGCGCGCCGGCTGCCATCGTCTGGCCGTTTCATGCCAAGGACGGGCCAATGGGCAAGGCGCCGCTGGAACTCGGCACGCGCGGTGATGCCATGGTGACGTGCGTCTCCTGCCACCCCAGCCAAGAGGTGGTGGCCATCGGCTACGAGGACGGCATGGTTCTGGCCGCGCGCTTCGCCGACCAGAAGGAAGTGCTCCTGCGGCGACCCGGCAAGGGCGCGATCACCTCCATGATGTGGGATCGGGAAGAGCGCCGCATCGCGTTCGGCAGCGCCGCCGGCGATTGTGGCGTCATTGACATAGCCGCCTGACCGCCGGCCCGCGCTACTGATCCACAGGCCGACCATTGCCTGCCCGCAGGGGGGAGGCTACAACTCTCGCCAAGAGGGGCAACCAGACAGGCAAATCTTGGGTCCGACAAGGGCGGCAACGGCATATCAAGGCGGGATACCCGCCGCGCGCATTGCAGAACTTCATGAGGTGGAGGCAAGGGCGTTCCTTGCCGCTCGGCCGAAATCTGCAGCCAGCATCGACAATGGCATCGAGGGTTTCTTCGACGGAGTGCCGATGCACTGGATGACGGACTGGCCCACACCATTTCCGATCGTGGTCGCCGAGGCGAGAGGAGCCCGAATCGCCGACATCGATGGCAACAGGCTCGACGACTTCTGCCTGGGCGATACCGGCTCGATGTTCGGCCACTCGCCCCCACCGGTGGCGCGCGCCATCCGCCGACAGGCGGGACGCGGCCTTACCTACATGCTCCCGTCCGAAGATGCGCTGGTGCTCGGCCACCTGTTGGCTGCGCGTTTCGGCCTTCCGTTCTGGCAGATAGCCACAACCGCCACCGACGCCAACCGGTTTGCGCTGAGGGTCGCGCGCGCAGTGACCGGACGCGACAAGGTTCTTGTCTTCAACGGCTGCTATCATGGCTCCGTGGACGAGACGATGGTGCGACTGAAAGACGGCAGGCCGGTGAACCGCCCTGGACTCGCCGGCGAGTTCCGAGACCTCACGCAACGTACGAAGATCGTCGAGTTCAACGACATCGGCGCCCTGCAGGCGGCGCTCGAAGACCGCGACGTAGCCTGCGTCATCACCGAACCGGTGCTCACCAACTCCTGCATGGTGCTGCCGCAGCCGGGCTTCCACGAGGCATTGCGCAAGCTGACGCGCGAAACGGGAACGCTGCTGCTGATCGACGAGACGCATACGATTTCCACCGGACCGGGCGGCTACACCAAGGCGTTCGGGCTGGAGCCCGACCTGTTCGTGCTCGGCAAGCCCGTAGCCGGCGGTGTGCCGGCCAGCGTGTGGGGGATGAGCGAGGCGGTTGCCTCCCGTTATGCAGCCTACAATCAGACAAAGGAACCCGGCTATTCCGGCATGGGCACGACACTGTCGGCCAACCCGCTCCAGTTCGCAGCGATGCGCGCAACGCTGGAAGAGGTGATGACGGAGCAAAACTACGCTCATATGGAGCGACTTGCCAGGAAGCTGGAGGCCGGGCTGGCCGCCGTCATCGACCGCTTCGGCCTGCCGTGGCATGTCGCGCGCGTGGGCGCGCGGGTGGAATTCATCTGCGCGCCGGGACCACTTGCGAACGGCGCGCAGGCCGAGACCGCACATGCGCCAAAGCTTGAGGCCGCTATTCATCTCGCACTGGTGAACCGCGGCGTACTTATCGCCCCCTTCCACAACATGATGCTTATTTCACCAGCTACCGCCGCGGCGCAGGTGAACAGGCTCATTTCCGCCTTCGCCGATGCCGCTGCGGAGCTGACACGATGAAGCTAGCCGACCGATCAATCCGAGTTAAACCATGATATCACCATCGGGCGCCACGCCCGCCGAAGCAAAGGCCTTTCTCGACAAGCATCCCGAAATCCAGGCGATCGACGTTATCCTTACCGACGCCAACGGCATCGGACGCGGCAAGATCATCCGCCGGCACGAGTTGGAAGGTCTCTACAAACGCGGCCGCCACATGCCGATCTCGATCCTCGGACTCGATATAGCCGGGGAGGACGTGGACGAAACGGGCCTTGTGTGGGACACGGGCGACAGGGACGTCAATGCCTGGCCGATTCCAGGCACTTTGGTGCCGCTGCACGGAACCGAGCCTCCGCGCGCCCAAGTGTTGACGGCGATGTATCATCCCGACGGTTCGCCCGTTATGTCGGACCCCCGGCATGTGCTGTCGCGTCAGGTCGATCTGCTGGCCGCGAAGGGACTTCATCCGGCGGGCGCCTTCGAGCTGGAATTCTTCCTGCTTTCCCCCGACCGGGACACCGAGGGCAGGATTCAGCCGGCGGCGACAATCCTGGATGGCCGCAGAAGCTGCAAGACGGAGGTCTATTCGGTCGATCACCTGCACGACATGGAGCCACTCTTCGCCGACATATACGCGGCGGCCGAGGAACAGAACATTCCAGCCGAAACCATCATCTCCGAATATGCGCCGGGACAATACGAGCTGACGCTGAACTACCGCACCGACATGCTCCGGGCGGCGGATGACCTTGTCATGCTCAAGCGCATTGTGCGCGCCCAGGCGCGGCGTCACGGCGTCGTCGCCTGTTTCATGGCCAAGCCGTTCGAGAAATATTCTGGCTCGGGAATGCATCTGCATGTGTCGTTGCAGAATGATTCCGGCCAGAACGTCTTTGCCGAGGCGGAAGGGGAGCGCTGGTCTCCGACACTGCTTCACGCGCTGGGCGGACTAGCGCAGACCATGGCCGAATCCATGCTGGTCTTTGCGCCCCATGTGAATTCGTGGCGGCGTTTCGTGGCCCAGTCCTACGCTCCCATCGCGCCCACATGGGGAGTCAACAACCGCTCCGTGGCGCTGCGCATTCCGGCCGGAGAACTCGAGGCACGCCGCATAGAGCATCGTCCATCAGGTGTCGACGCCAATCCCTATCTGGTCGCTGCGACGGTGCTGGCCGGGATCTCCAAAGGCATTGATGAAAAGCTGGACCCGGGCCCGGGGGTAACCGGCAACGGTTATGAAACCGCCGGCGATGCATGTGCAGCAATGCCTGTCGACTGGCATTCGGCCATCGACGCCGCGCGGAAATCCAGATTCGTGAAGGAAGCGCTCGGTCCCGAGCTGCACAAGACGTTCATTGCCGTCAAGGAGGCCGAGTGGCTTCGTGTGGCGCGGACGGTTCACGAACTGGACTATCAGCTTTATCTGCACGAGGTCTGAGAGGTCTTTTCGCGGCCAACCGGAACCCGGCGGCGGGCCTGGCCATTCCTGATCCGAAAACAGGAGCGGCCCAGGCCGTGGGCATGATGGTTGCCCGAAACATGCAGGCTGACCCTAGCGCCGCCCGGTCGCGGTCCGGGCCTGACCCCGGAAGGGCTGCAGCGAAGGCGGAGGACAGGGGTGACTACGCCTCGCTTGCCGAGGCGAGGGATGCTGCGGCAGCATGCCGGCGCTGCCCGCTCTGGCGCAACGCCACCCAGACAGTATTCGGAGAAGGTCCGGAAAGCGCCGAGGTCCTTTTCCTTGGCGAACAGCCGGGCTCCCAGGAGGATCTTGCCGGCCGGCCCTTCGTCGGGCCGGCGGGGAAACTGTTCAACGCACTGCTGGACGAGGCGGGCATTGCCCGGCACAGGGCCTATGTCACCAATGCAGTAAAGCATTTCAAGTTCGAGCCCCGCGGCAAGCGCCGCATCCACTCCAAGCCCAATGCGGGCGAAATAAGGGCCTGCCGCTGGTGGGCGGATCACGAACTCGCCCTGGTAAGGCCGAAAATCGCTGTTGCCCTTGGCGCGACCGCCATACAATCCCTGCTTGGCAAGGCGATGCCTGTAACCGGGATGCGCGGCCGGGTGATAAGGCGAGACGACGGCTTGCGCGTGTTCATCACCGTTCACCCCTCCTACATTCTGCGCATCCGTGGCGAGGCCGACAGGCAGGCGGAGCGGGCGCGGTTTCTGGAGGATATGACAGCGGTTAAGGAACTGCTTTGAGCGGTCCGGCCACTTCAGAAGTCGATGGATTATCGTATCAGGATGGCGCGCAGGTCGTTAACATTCGTCCCCGTCGGCCCGGGCACGAAAAGATCGCCTACCGCATTGAAGGCAGTCCACGCGTCATTGCCGGCGAGCATGGCCCTGGCATCCACGCCGGCCTCGCGCATGCGCTGAACCGAGGTGCCGTCGCAGAACGCGCCTGCATTGTCTTCCGAACCATCAATGCCGTCCGTGTCTGCCGCAAGCACCTGAACGCCCTGCAGGCCATCGATGCCGATGGCGAAGGAAAGCAGGAACTCCGTATTGCGGCCACCCTTGCCTTTGGCGCGCAGGGTCACCGTTGTTTCGCCGCCGGAGAGCATCAGGACAGGTTTCGCGAAAGGACGACCGCGCGCGACAACCTCGCGGGCGATGGCAGCGTGCGCGGAGCCGATTTCGCGCGCCTCGCCCTCCATGGAATCGGAGAGGATGACAGCTTCTATGCCCTGTCTCCTTGCTTCCGCGGCCGCCGCTTCCAGGGAGACGGCAGCAGAGGCGATGAGATGCACCTCATTGCGGCTGAACCTTTCGTCGCCAGGCGCCGGCGCGTCGGCATCGGACGAGTTGAGATGGGCCATCACGGCGTCCGGCAGTTTCATGCCATAGGCCTCTATCGCCGCAAGCGCTTCCTGCCGGCTTCCGACGCTTGGCACCGTAGGGCCTGAAGCTACGAGAGCGGGATCATCGCCGGGAATGTCGGAAACGATCAGGGATACCACCTTTGCCGGCCATGCCGCGGCAGCAAGCCTGCCGCCCTTTATGGTCGACACATGCTTGCGGATCGTGTTCATGGCCGAGATCGGCGCGCCGGAAGCGAGCAGCGCCTCGTTGACCGCGATCTCGTCCTCGAGCGTCAGGCCCGGCGCCGGCGCCGGCAGCAGGGCAGAGCCACCGCCGCAGACCAGCGCCACGACGAGGTCGTCCTCAGTGAGACCAGAGACGATTTCCCTCAGGCGGCGCGCCGCCTGCAGGCCGGCCGCATCCGGCACCGGATGCGCGGCCTCGACAACCTCGATCCGCTCGGTCGGGGCGGCATAACCGTACCGGGTGACCACAAGCCCCTCCAGCGGTCCGTCCCAGGCCTTTTCGAAAGCCGATGCCATCTGCGCAGCGCCCTTGCCGGCCCCGATGACAACGGTCCTTCCCCTGGGTCGGGGAGGAAGATGGGCGCGAATCGTCTTTTCGGGATCAGCGGCGGCGACCGCGGCATCGAAAATGGAGGTAAGGAAGGTACGTGGATCGAAGGACATGACGGCCCTATGCCTCCGGCAGCGCCAGCGTGGCGGCGTCCTTGCCCAGAAATTCGCAGAGCGCCGCCACGATCAGGCCGTGATCCTGACGATCCGGCAGGCCGGAAACGGCAATGACGCCAACCACCCCGGCTCCCTTCACGGAGACGGGAAAGCCGCCGCCCGCAAGCGCGTATTCGCTCATGTCGAGCCCATAGCGAGGCGGAAAGACACTGTCGGGCCGGGCCATTTCCAGCACCATGCGATAGGTGCTCTTGCGAAACATGCTGACCGTGTTGATCTTGCGCCGCGCCCAGTTGAAATTGTTGCCGGCCGAGCCAGGCAATGCGGCATAGAAAAGCGGCCTGTCGAAGTTGCGTATGTCGATGACCACCGGCAGTCCGGCATCGAGCGCACGCCGCCGCAGCAAGGACCCGATTTCAAAGGCGACGTTTTCATCGAAACGGTCGAAGACAAGCTCGGTTTCCTGCCTTTTGATGAGCGCAATGTCGTCTGCTGCGGCCATGAACCTTCCTCCGTTCGGCGCGGGTTTGGACGATCCCTTCCGCCGGGTCAAGCGAGGCAGGACAGCAACGTCTGATAATCTTCAACCCGCAATGGCCATGTCGCTCTTGGCCGGCCTGCCGGCGACATACACCTCCTTCACTGCTCGATCGTCACCGAGTGTCTGGAGCAGGAAAAGCTCCTCGGCGAGGCTTTCTGCCCGCTCCATCCTGAGCTGCATGGCAGGCGTTGCGCGCGAGTCGAGAACGACAATGTCTGCATCCGTGCCGGCATCCAGCGTACCTATCCTGTCCGACAGAGACAGCGCCTCGGCATTGCCCAGAGTGATCTGCCAGAAGGACTGGAAGGGGTTCAGCTTCTCGCCCTGCAGGGCGATGACCTTGTAGCCCTCATCCATGGTGCGCAGCATGGAATAGTTGGTGCCACCACCCACATCGGTGGCTGCAGCTATGCGCAGCGGCTTTTCGCGAGCGCGCAGGCGCTGGTAGGCAAACAGGCCGGAGCCGAGAAAGAGGTTGGAAGTGGGGCAGAATACGGCGACGGAACCGCTTTGCGAAAGTACATCCGCCTCCCGGTCGGACAAATGGATACAGTGCCCCAGAAGGGTTCTTTTGCCCAGCAGGCCATAGCGCGCGTAGATGTCGGTATAGTCCCTGGCCTCGGGATAAAGTTCGCAGGTGAACGCGATCTCGGCGTCGTTCTCCGAAAGATGGGTCTGGATGTGCAGCTCGGGAAATTCGTTCGCCAGCGCGCCGGCCATCTCCATCTGTTCCGGCGATGAGGTAATGGCGAAGCGCGGGGTGATCGCATAATGCTGCCTGCCCCTGCCGTGCCACTCTGCAATCAGCGCCTTGGTGTCATCGTAGCCTGATTGCGGCGTGTCGCGCAGCGCCTCGGGCGCATTGCGGTCCATCATCACCTTGCCGGCGATGTTGAGCATGTTTCGCTCATGCGATTCGGCAAAGAAGGCTTCGGCCGATTCCTTGTGTACCGAGCAGTAGGCCGCAACGGTGGTGGTGCCGTGGCGCACCATTTCATCGAGGAAAAGACGGGCAATGCGGCGGCCATGCTGGGCGTCACGAAAGCGCGTTTCCTCCGGAAACGTGTAGTTGTTGAGCCAGTCCAGCAATTCGGCGCCGTAGCTGGCGATCACCTGCATCTGCGGAAAATGCGCATGCGCGTCGATGAACCCCGGCAAGATGAGGTGGGGACGGTGGTCAATCACTCTCGCCCCCTCCGAAGCCGACCCTGCAACATCCGCATAAGTCCCGGCAGCAGCGATCCTGCCGTCGCGGATCAGCACCCCACCATCGTCCTCATAGCTATAGGATGCAGCGTCGTCGACGCCTTCGGGCCAGCGGCGGAAGGAAAGCGTGCGGCCGCGCAGGAGAATATCGGTCATCTTGCAGCGTTCTCTTTCCCGGTTTCCTCAAACCAGGTCACTAGAAGTTGGCGTTCCTTGTCGGACATTTGGGTGACATTTGCCGGAGGCATGGCGTGGCTGCGCCCGGCCTGAAGGTAGATATCCCGCGCATGCGCGGTGATTGCCGCGTCCGAGTCGAGCACGACCCCCTTGGGCGCGTGATAGATGCCCTCATAGGAAGGCTCTGTGGCATGGCACATGGCGCAGCGGCCGAGGACCGTGTTGCGCACGTCCGGGAAATGCGTGGAGGCCAGCAGAGGTTCTGCCGCCGCCGACAGTTTCGTCTCGCCGGTCAGTACCTTGGGCACGGTGGACAGCCAGATGATGATGACAAACAGAACGGCTGCAGCCAGCCACGTCCATGTCGGGTTGCCCTTGCGCGCGTGATGCGTGTTGAAATAGTGCCGGATCAGCACGCCCATCATGAACACCAGCGAGGCGATGATCCAGTTGAACTCCGTACCGAACGCCAGCGGATAGTGGTTCGACAGCATCAGGAAGAGCACGGGCAGCGTCAGGTAGTTGTTGTGCAGCGAACGCTGCTTGGCGATCCTTCCATATTTGGGATCCGGCTTGCGGCCCGCGATGAGGTCGGCCACGACTATCTTCTGGTTCGGAATGATGACCATGAAAACGTTGGCGGACATGATGGTTGCGGTGATCGCGCCAAGATGCAGGAAGGCGGCGCGCCCGGTGAACAGGTGGGTAAGTCCCCACGCGATGAAGACCAGAATGACGTAAAGCAGGATCATCAGCCCCGTATCGGCCTTGCCGATCAGCCAGCGGCAGAGAAGGTCATAGATGATCCAGCCGCCGGCCAGGCAGCAGAGCGAAATAAGGATGGCGACCGGTACCGAGACGTCCAGAACGTTCGGATCAATCAGGAACAGGTCCGCGCCGGCATAGTAGACGATGGCAAGAAGGGCAAAGCCGGAAAGCCACGTCATATAGCTTTCCCACTTGAACCATGTCAGGTGCTCAGGCATCTCGGCCGGCGCCACCAGGTATTTCTGGATATGATAGAAGCCCCCGCCGTGAACCTGCCATTCCTCGCCAAAGGCGCCTTCGGGCAGGCCAGGACGCTGGCGCAGACCAAGGTCCAGCGCGACGAAATAAAATGACGAACCGATCCAGGCAATGGCGGTGATGACGTGCAGCCAACGCACGGCGAAGGCCAGCCAGTCCCAGAAGATGGCGAAATCCAGCATCGCAAAATGTTCCCCGTAATCTGCACGACTTTACGGCCTGATTCACAAACGGAAAGATGCAAGGCTCACGATGACTTTCAAAAAAAGATAGAAAATAATAGGCTATCCCTACCAGCCATCCTGGGGGCGCCAATATGGCATATCTCGACAACATAGCCGTCTTCGTGCGCGTGGTCGAACTCGGCAACCTGTCGGCTGCAGGCCGTGACATGCGTATCTCGCCGGCTGTTGCTTCCAACCGAATCAAGGAACTTGAAAAGCACCTCGGCGTGCGCCTTTTCAACCGCACCACGCGCCAGCTCACGACGACCGAACATGGCGCAGTCTTCTATACGGGCGCCAAGCAGGTGCTTGACGCCATCACCGAGGCGGAAGCGGCCGTGGCCGCCCTGTCCGGCCAACCGCGGGGGACGATCCGGGTAACCGCGCCACTGGGGCTCGGCCGCCGCCTGATCGCTTCGGGCATACCCGATTTTCATGACCGGTACCCCGATATCGAGGTCAGGCTCAGGCTCTCGGATCACAATGTTGATATTCTGAAAGAGGGCATTGATGTTGCCTTCCGCCTAGGCGTGATCGAGGATTCCTCACTGCGGATGCGCGGCATCATGGAATGCGAGCGCGTGCTGGTGGCCTCACCCGACTATCTCAAGGCGCGGGGCGAGCCTGTCAATGTCGGCGACCTGATCTCCAAGAAGCATGATTGCCTGATGCTGCGCTATCCCGGAAGCCGTGAGTTCTTCTGGATGCTGCAGACGCCGGGCGGGCCGCAGAAGCTGGAGGTGCATGGACCTTTCGACAGCGATGACGGCGACGTGCTCACGGGCTGGGCGCTTGCGGGGCGCGGCATCGTCAACAAGCCGCGTTTCGAGGTCGAACCCTATATCCGCGACGGACGGCTGCGGGTGATCCTCAAGGACAATCCGCCCACCCCGGTGCAGCTTGCCGCGGTCTATCCGCACAAGAAACTTCAGGACCCGAAAGTGCGCCTGCTGCTCGACTTCATGGCCGAGCGCTGCCAGCGACTGATACGCGAGGCGCTGGCCGGGAAGAAGGACGGCGTCTAGACGCCCGCCGGGGGGGCCGCAGGCTTCAGTCCATCATGCGTGCCGTTCCGGAAACACGGATGGAACTGCCCGGCTCGGGGCGAATTTCGGCACGCAGGCGGGAAGGCACGCCCATATCCTCGCCCTGGATCACCTC
>QGUU01000445.1 GCA_003242525.1 Pseudomonadota bacterium
AAGGCTTTCTCTACACCAATTATTGCGTCTCGGTGGTAGCCGCGGTCCATGAGCAGGAATTCGGACGCGCCCCGGCAATTGACGCCTGCGCCAATGACCTGCGGACGTGGTGGTCCTACCGGGAGAATGCAAGCGAGATGCCGTCATACGCCGTGGCGTTTCTCGACCGGTTTTTCGGCGCGGAACCCGACTGGCTCCTTCCGGACAGCGCATTGTCGCGCGCGAGCATGAGGAAAGCCGTCTCCACAGGAAAAGCACGTCCCATTGCTGCTCACTGAAGTGCGTTGCAGCAGCTGCGGCCACCAGCCAGCCCGAGCGGCTGGCCGTGCCTTGAGTCAGCGACCTTGAGGACGCAAGGCAGAGACGAATCCCTCGTTAAGGCGCGTTTCGCCGAACCATTTCAAGCGGTTGATCGTAGCGAAGCCGGTATCGATAGCTGCGTTCTCATCGCCCGGCATGGTCGAATGCGCACGCCCGCGGGGGAAAACCAGAACCGTCTCTCCCTCGCCTTCCTCCACGACTTCGGCCTTGCGCGCAATCTTGTCCCGACCGATCGAAGGCTGACGAATTCCTGCCGGAAGCACGGCTGGAAGATTGATGCTGAGCCAATGCCCCTCTGCCGTCCAGATGTTGCGCCGCTTCCAGAGATTGTGGAGCAACTCCGCCAGCCATTCGTTATCGGCGGGGGAGATCGTTGCGCTCTTCACACGCGATATGCCGATTGCCGGCGCTCCCCAGAAGGAAGCCTCGCGTGCGATCCCGAGGGTGCCGGAATAGGCGAGATCCTCCGCGACATTGCGCCCGTCATTGATGCCGGCAAGCACGAGGTCCGGCTTCTTTGCGTCCCTGAATAGCCAGGCAAAGGCAGCAACGACGCAGTCTGCCGGGCGGCCGGAGCAGGAATAGCGGCGCTCGTCCAGTTGGCGCATGACGATCGGCTTTGCCATGGTCAGGGACGCCCCGGCGGCGGTGTGCTTTACCTCCGGCGCTACGACCCATACATCGTCGCTGAGCTGGCGCGCAGCCGCGACCAGGCGGGCCAGGCCGGGAGCCTCAATTCCGTCGTCGTTGGAAATCAATATACGCATTCGGCTTCCCTCACGGCACGGATACGCTGTCTCCGGTGCGCAGTTCGGCGCGCAATCCTGGAATATGCGGCTTGAGCGCCACGAGATCTTCCGGACTGCAGGAATGGCCCACCGCCACCGGACGACCGGCCTCCTCCCATATGGAGACGTTACCGGCCAGCGTGGGATGTGTCGGCATCCTGATCCAGTCCGCGCGACCTTCGGCATGAAGCCGCGCGCCGGGCGAGTTGGCCGGCAGGTGGCCGGTGAGCAAAACAGGATAGTTCTGCGAAGCCGCCAGCGGCAGCAAGCGGGCGGACGGGCCCGCCTTGCCCATGCCGTCATCGCACAGCAGAGGCAGTTCCGGCAGCGGATCGCCATCCCGCCAGTCAGCCGCATCCGCCAGGCGGCGTTGCAGAACCCCGGCCACTCCGGGCCGCAATGCCGGCCCGGCACCGATCTGGGCCTCAAGGGCGCAGCGCATGTCGGCATGGATGGCAAAGGGCTGATCGAGAACGGAAATCAGCTCCAGCGAGCGGCCAAACAGAGGTGTCGGCAGAAGGCAGCCTTGGGGATGCGCAGCGATCCAGCGCGCGATGGCAGCGGCGCGCTCGGCTCCCGACGCGGCGTCAGCGCCATAGGAGGCGTCAAGCAACAGCAGGTCGCAGGGTGGTATCGGGTCCATGAGGAAGACGGTGCTTTCCGGCACCACGTCGCCGCAATAGACAACCCTGTGCGTTCCGTCACCGATGGCGAACCACACGCCACCCACGACGTGCCCCGAGCGGCCGGTGACTATTTCCAGATTGGAAACCTCGATCGTATCGCCCGGCTCAAACAATTCGATAGCCTCGGCGGGAAACGAATGGCGGCTGAAATGGGACTGTTCCGCATAGCCCGCCAGGGTCGCGGGAGTCTCGGCGGCTGTCTCGGCCGTCATCAGGATGCGGCCGCGAAAGCCCTTGGCCAGCAACCAGGACAGCGCACCGACATGGTCCTCATGCGCGTGCGAGATCAATACGGCCTCGATGTCGTCGACGGGGCCGCTTAGCGCCGGATAGTATTCCGCCCCCGCGGCGCCGACCTTGATGCCCAGATCGAAAAGCACACGACCGTTTGGACGCCGCACCGCCAGCGAGGTGCGCCCTTTCTCGCCGAAACCGCCAAGAAGGTCGATCCGTATGGTCACGCAGCCATTTCCTCGGGTATCAGCCAGCCGGAAGCAATGCGCAGCCGCGCCGTGTTTCCCGGTTTGAATGGGTTGGGATCTGTCTGTTCAAAGTGAAGCACCAGGTCTGGCGCGCCTGCTGGAACGAACTCGATGCGCGATCCGCCCCCCTGGTAGACAGCGCGGCGAACAAGCCCGTCCATGCCCTGCTCCCCGCTGCCCGCGACGGCCAGATCAGTACCGCGGATGCAGATCAAGGCATCGCCGCGCGCTCTTTCCCCAGGCCGGCAACGGACGACGACTTCCTGTCCCAGCGCCTCGACCTTGCAGTAACCGCCCTCTTCGCCAGCCAGAACCCTGGCGGGCAGGACCATGCCCTGCCCGATGAAGGAGGCGACCATGGCGTTTGCCGGCTCGCTGTAAAGCTCGCGCGGCGTGGCGAGCTGCGCCAGCCGTCCATGGTCCATGACCGCTATGCGGTCGGCCAGCGCCATGGCCTCTGCCTGGTCATGGGTGATGTAAACGATGGTCGTGCGGGTGCGCTGGTGGAAAGCGGCGAATTCATCCTCCATGGAGGCGCGCAGATGCACGTCCAGATTGGCGAGCGGTTCATCGAACAGCACGAGCGAAGGCGCGGAAACGAGACAACGCGCAAGCGCGACACGCTGGCGCTGACCACCGACAAGATTGGGGGGCCGCCGGGCGCCAAGCCCTTCCAGTTT
>QGUU01000029.1 GCA_003242525.1 Pseudomonadota bacterium
GATTGAGCCCGGAGAGGGTTGGGAGAGCTTCAATCCTGATGCAGCGCGAACTCCAGGTAGAGATTGCGCTGGAAAAGGGATCCGTTGTCGTCCGAGATCAGCGACACCATCACCTGCCCGTCCGCTCGCGTCCAGGCGTCGATCCCCTCCATATTGTCGATCTGATGCTTCATGTCAGCCTGCATCAGGACCGGCCCGTCCAGCACCGCACCCTTGATGATGTCCGCTTCGGCGATGCGGCGCAGGCGCAGCCTAAGCCCACGCATGAACGTATAGCTGCGTTCGAGAAGGAGCAGATCCCCATCCGGCAGGAACGTACCGTCTGAAATATCGAACCCTTCGCTGCGCCGGACCGTGAAGATACCCTTGCGCGGCCCATCCAGGATGGCGCCGAATATATTGCCCTCCCGGTCGAGGCTCTTTTCTGAAATGATGACGATGGCACCCTTGAGCGGCCCGTCTGCGCGCGAATGGGCCACTGTTTCGAAGCCGCGATTCTGGCGCAGTTCCCGCCGCGGAACGAGAAAGTCCAGCGTGCGCAACGGCCCTTTCATGGCACCGGGTTCGATCCTGAACTGGGCGATGCGATGCTCCCGCTCAAAGGCCACCGTTGCGATGCCGTCCTTGATTGCCAGGCCCTCCGCATCGGCATAGCGCTTCTCGCTCGCTGGCTGGTCTTTCGCGTAGATCATCCGTTCCATGCGGAAATTTTCGATTCCCGCCGGCCGGCCATCGGCATCGCGTCGGATACTTCCGAAGAACCAGAAACCCGTATCGGCGACGCCGATGAAGTCATAGCCAGCATTCATGAAGCGGAATGCGGAGAACCCGCCGAAATTCGATGATGCGCCCGTCATCTCCAGTCCGCCGATGAATTCGAACGGCCCGAACATGGTCTCTTCAGGCTGCCTGGGAAGGAATTCCGTGATGGGCCGGACAGTAACTTCAACAGGCTGGGGAACAGGGAGTGTGTCCGCGAGCCCCAGGGGCGCCGCAAGAAGAAGCAGAAAGCCAGCCAGCCAGAAAACCGCAGGTGCCGTCCTCGTCCAAGGGAAGAAATGCGGGATAACCATTTGGCCTGAAAGGCGCTCCGCAGCGAACGCGAATGGCCTGGGCTTCATCCGGCCCGCCGCAGGCCGCCGCGACGGGTTTCGCGCACGCTTTCCTCGTCAAACAGCGACGCCAGCTGCTCCGTCATCGCGCCGGCAAGTTCCTCGGCATCCACGATGGTGACGGCACGCCGATAATAGCGCGTCACGTCATGGCCGATGCCGATGGCAAGCAGTTCGACAGGCGAGCGAGTTTCGATCAGATCGATGACCGCACGAAGATGCCGCTCAAGATAGTTGCCCGGATTGACCGAAAGCGTGGAGTCATCCACCGGTGCGCCGTCCGAAATCATCATCAGGATCTTGCGCTGCTCGGGGCGGCCGATCAGCCTGCTATGGGCCCAGAGCAGCGCCTCGCCGTCGATGTTCTCCTTGAGCAGCCCTTCGCGCATCATGAGGCCGAGATTGCGCCGAGCCCGCCTCCACGGAGCGTCTGCCGATTTGTATATGATGTGACGCAGGTCGTTGAGGCGGCCGGGATTGGCCGGTTTGCCCTCTTTCAGCCATTTCTCGCGCGACTGTCCCCCCTTCCAGGCGCGGGTGGTGAAGCCAAGAATCTCCACCGACACGCCGCAACGCTCCAGCGTGCGCGCCAGGATGTCGGCACAGGTGGCCGCAACCGTGATCGGGCGGCCGCGCATGGAGCCGGAATTGTCCAGCACCAGGCTGACCACCGTATCGCGGAACTTGGTATCGCGCTCCTGCTTGAAGGAAAGCGGCTGCATCGGGTCGATGACGACGCGCGCAAGCCTTGCCGGATCGAGGTAGCCTTCCTCCAGATCAAAGTCCCAGGAGCGGTTTTGCTGCGCCATCAGCCGCCGCTGCAGCCGGTTGGCAAGCCGCCCCACCACGCCCTGCAAATTGGCGAGCTGCTTGTCGAGAAAGGCGCGAAGCCGGTCCAGCTCATCCTCGTCGCACAATTCCTCGGCGCCGACGATCTCGTCGAACTGCGTGGTGAATACCTTGTAGTCAATATCCCTCGACAGCGTCGTGAAGGGATTCTCGTTGCGCTTGGTCTCGCCCGGAGTCTCGGCATCGACGTCCTCTTCGTCCGACAGGTCGTCCGAAGAGGCGTCCGTCGCCTCCGCCTCGACTGCCTGCTGGTCATCCTCGGCAGTTTCGGCATCGTCCGCCTGCGTATCGTCGCCCCTGGAATCGTCCTCGCCGCCTTCCTCGCTCTGATCCTCTCCCTGCGGCTGGTTTTCCTCGCTGTCCTCGTTTTCCTCGCTCTCTTCCTCGTCGCCGAGCTCCTCGGCCATATCCATGGAGGCGAGCATGTCGCGCACGACACGGGCGAACGCCTGCTGGTCGCCCAGCTTGGCAGGCAGGCCGTCCAGATCGGCCCCGGCCTTCTCCTCGACCCACGGACGCCACAGCTCAACGAGCCGCTCCGCGCTTTTCGGCGCCGGGCGCCCTGTCAGCTTCTCGCGCACCAGCAGCGCCAGCGCTTCTTCCAGCGGCGCGTCCGCACGGTCCGTGACGTCGCCCAGATTGGCCCTGGCGTACTTGTCCTCCAACATGGAGGCGATGTTGTCCGCCACGCCCTGCATTATTCTGGAGCCGATCGCCTCGACGCGAGCCTGCTCGACAGCATCGAACACGGCGCGGGCAAGCTTGCCCTCGGGGGCGAGCTTCAGGTGAATGCGCTGGTCATGGCAGGCACGTTTGAGCGCCATGGAATCGCCAAGGCCACGGGTGACGGCGACATCCATCCTGGAGGGCTTCTTCGGCGGTTCGGGCAGTCGGGCGCGGCTGCCCGCCAGCGCCGGCCGATCCTTGGCGAAGCCGACCTCGAGTTCCTTGTCGCCGGATATGGCGCGCATGCAGACCACCACCGAGCGCTTGAAGGCGTCGGTATCGGAGCCGCTTTTCGGCCTGTTGCGGGTATTGTCGCCGGGTCCGGCCATCTTGGCCCTTATCCCAGCACTATGTTGGCGGCGCTTTCCGACAGATCCTCTCCGAATGCGCGCTGGTAGAACTCGGCCACGACCGGCCGCTCCAGTTCGTCGCACTTGTTGAGGAAGGTAAGGCGGAACGCCATGCCGACCGAGCCGAAGATCTCGGCATTCTCGGCCCAGGTAATGACCGTGCGGGGACTCATGACGGTGGAAAGGTCGCCATTGATGAAGGCAGAGCGCGTCATGTCCGCGACACGCACCATCTTTTCGACAATGTCCTTGCCCTTTTCGTTCCGGTAATGCTTGGCCTTGGCAAGAACGATCGCGACCTCGTTGTCATGCGGCAGGTAGTTCAGCGTCGTGACGATCGACCAGCGGTCCATCTGGGCCTGGTTGATCTGCTGAGTGCCGTGATAGAGCCCGGTCGTATCACCAAGTCCGATCGTATTGGCGGTCGCAAATAGCCTGAAGGCCGGATGAGGGCGGATGACACGGCTCTGGTCCAGTAGGGTCAGCCGGCCTGAGCTTTCCAGCACCCGCTGGATGACGAACATCACGTCCGGCCGCCCGGCGTCATATTCGTCAAAGCAGAGCGCGACGTTGCGCTGGTAGGCCCACGGCAATATGCCGTCGCGGAACTCCGTGACCTGCTTTCCATCCTGCAGGACGATGGCATCCTTGCCGACAAGGTCGATGCGGCTGACATGGCTGTCGAGGTTGACGCGCACGCACGGCCAGTTCAGCCGGGCCGCAACCTGCTCGATATGGGTGGACTTGCCCGTGCCGTGATAGCCGGAAACCATGACCCGGCGGTTGTAGGCAAAGCCCGCCAGGATAGCCAGCGTGGTGGCCTTGTCGAACAGATAGTCCGGATCGATATCCGGCACGTGTTCGGTAGCCGTCGAATAAGCCGGCACCACCATCTTTGATTCGAAGCCGAATGTATCCTTCACCGACACGGTGGTGTCGGGGAGGTTGGCCATGTCGCGTTCGACCTTGTTCATGCGTATCAACATCTCCAGGGCGGGACAATTCAGCCCGCCTGCAACTCCTGATGTTCGGGGGCGGTCTTAGAATCTTTTCCCGGCACATGATAGCGGGAAAAAGCGGCAGAGCCTGTCTAGCAGAGCCCCGCCTGCTTCAGCACGCGATAGGCCTGCAGCACATCGCGGAACCGGTCTTCCGAACCTCTGTCGCCACCATTGGAATCGGGATGGTGGCGCTTTACAAGCTGCTTATAGCGCGCCTTGATATCGGCGCCAGTGGCCTTTGCATCAAGTCCAAGCGTTTCCAGCGCCTTGGCCTCAAGCGGCCGGGCTTTTCGTTCGCGCGGCTGGGCGGAAGCATAGCCCTCGCCGAAAAGATTGAAGGGGTCGCGCATCGCCCGGTAGTAGCTGGCTCGGCCGGAGCGCTTGTCGGCAAAATCCGGCGAAAAGCGCGCTGCGCCTTGCACGCCAATTCGCCAGGTTGGCCGGTGGCCCGTCAGCGCCTCCTTCTGGAAGCGGGCTATGTCGGTGTCGGTAAGACCCGAGAAGTAGTTGAAGCGCTTGTTGTATTCCCGCACATGATTGAAGCAGAAGTGGAAATACTCGCCTTCCTTCATGCGGCCAACGGGCGCGCGATGCGTGCCGGCCTCCTCGCAGCCATCCCACTGGCAGGCCGGCGCATGCGACTTCAGCTCCGCGTCCTTGTCCGGGCGAATGCGGATCTTCTCGAAATATTTCGAATAGGCTTTCATCGAACCCGATTTATGGGGCGTTCGCGGTTGCGAAACAAGAATTGACATTTCGGCGATCATCGCCCCTAACCGCTGAATCAGGGCTAAAGTCGGACGGCCGGCAATTTTCGTGGCGACGCCACACATGTGGTAAGGGATGACTGCGATGTCCATACAGGCGCGGATGGAAGTGAAGCTCTCGGAGGCATTTTCGCCCGAGCGACTTTCCGTGATCAACGAAAGCCACCTCCATGCCGGCCACCATCACGTCGAAAACGGCGAGACGCAGGAATTCGACGGCAAGGGCGAGACGCACTTCCGCGTCCGCATCGTCTCTTCGGCCTTTTCAGGTATGAGCCGGATCGAGCGGCACCGGGCCGTCAACGCCGTTCTTTCCGAGGAACTGAAGGCCGGCGTCCATGCACTGGCCATCGAGCCAGCCGCGCCGGGAGAAACCGTCCGCTGGTAGACTGGCCAACGCAAAGCCGGGCAGTTTCTGATTTTCCTTGTTCGCGACTTCGCCACCAGCTTTGTGACCGGAACCTGGGCGTTCACTTAACCGATATCGCCCTCGGCAGCCTGCCTGATGCGCAGCCGCGCAATGCGGTTCTTGTCCCGCTTCATCACCACGAAGCGCTTGCCGTGAAAGGTAAAGGCCTGCCTTTCATCGGGAATGGACTTGGCCTCGTGAATCACCAGGCCCGCGATCGTGGTGGCCTCCTCGTCGGGCAGGTTCCAGCCGAGCGCCCTGTTGAGGTCCCGGATGGGGACCGTGCCATCCACCACAACGGACCCGTCTGCCTCCTTGCGCACGCCCTGCACGTCGATGTCATGCTCGTCGGCGATTTCGCCCACAATCTCCTCGATTATGTCCTCCAGGGTGACCAGCCCTTCCACCTCGCCATATTCGTCAACCACAATGGCGAAATGCGCCTTGCGCCGTAAGAAGGCGTTGAGCTGTTCGCGCAGCGTGGTCGTGTCCGGCACGAACCACGGCTTGGCCGCGATCTTCGCAAGGTCGATGCGGGCGAAATCGTTGTCGACCTCGTTCAGCGCACGCAGCAGGTCCTTGGCGTGCAGCACGCCGACGATATTGTCGAGGGAGCCTCGCCAAAGCGGCAGGCGTGTATGCGGGCTCTGGAGGATTTCCCGCACCACCGTCTCGGCCGGCATGTCGGCATTGACCGAACGCATGTTGGTGCGGTGGACCATCACGTCGGATACCTCGAGCTCGTTGAGCTCGGTCAGATCGAACAGCGCATCCAGGCGCCGGCGGTGCTCATATGCCGGATCGGCCGCACCGCCGCCCTGCCCATTGCGCCTCTCCGCCGGCATGTCGTTGGCGGGCCGATAGCCCGACATACGGGCAAGCCGGTCCCTGAACACCACGACCAGCACCAGAACCGCCGCAAGCACTGCGGCGACGATCCAGCCGGCCTCGCTCATCCCGTCCGGTTCTCCCTCAGGAAGGAAAGCACTTCCGACGCGGGAACGTCCTTGGCGATGAAGGCCTTGCCGATGCCGTGGGTCAGAATGAAGGTGAGGGCGCCGCGCGAAACCTTCTTGTCCTGGGCTATGAATGCAAGAAGCGCCTCGGCATCGGGCAAGCCGCCCGGCACGTCTGCCAAACGCCAGGGTAACCCCACATCGCGCAAATGCTTTTCAACGCGCGTGGCGTCATCAGGGCTGGCAAGATTCATGCGGGCGGAGAACCGGTGCGCCAGCGCCATGCCGATCGCCACCGCCTCGCCATGCACAAGCCTTGCGCCATCATATCCCACCGCTGCCTCCAGCGCGTGGCCGAAAGTATGGCCCAGATTGAGCAGCGCCCTGTCTCCGGTCTCGAACTCGTCGCGTGCAACGACTTCGGCCTTGGCCCGGCACGACTGCGCGATGGCCTCGATCCGGGCCGCCCCTCCGCAAAACACGTCCTGCCAGTTGGCTTCCAGCCAGGCGAAGAACTCCGGCCGGTTGATAAGCCCGTACTTTGCGATTTCCGCATAGCCGGCACGGAACTCCCGGGGCGGCAGCGTGTCGAGCGCGGCCGTATCGGCAAGCACCAGCCGGGGCTGGTAGAACACCCCCACCAGATTCTTCCCGCGCGGGCTGTTGATGCCAGTCTTGCCGCCAACGGAAGAATCCACCTGGGCCAGCAGCGAGGTGGGCGCCTGGATGAAATCCATGCCGCGCCGCACTATGCCGGCCGCAAAGCCAGCGAGATCCCCGACGACGCCTCCACCCAGCGCGATCACAGCGTCGCGACGCTCCAGTTTCGCCGCCAATATGCCGTCGACGACGTGCTCCAGTTGGGAAAAACTCTTGGTTTGCTCGCCCGCAGGCACGACGATGACGCAAGCTGCGAGGCCCGCCTTTTCCAGACCGCCCTGCAGAGCCGGCAACTGCGCTGCGGCAACATTTTCGTCCGTGACGATCGCCACGCGCGCGCCGGGCAGCCGCGACGCGATCTCGGCCCCCGCCTGTTCGAGCAGGCGAGGGCCGATAAGTATGTCGTAGGCGCGCGCACCAAGCCCGACCTCGATTCTGACAGGCTCAACCATGGGCGCCTCCGGCGGCACGCTCCGGATTGTCGAGATGGCGGGCCAGCGCCTCGATCGCCTCGGCGGCTATGACTTCGCGGCGCTCATCGCGCGTTACGACCGTGACGTCCGCCAGCGCGTAGACGGGGTATCGCGCCTCCATCAACCTTGCAAGGACGCCACGCGGATCGTCATTCCTCAGGAGCGGACGATTTTGCTTCTTCGAGACGCGATCCATGAGAACGTCGAGATCGGCCTTGAGCCAGATCGAAACGCCATGCGCCCGCACCGCCTCGCGCGTCTGCTCGTTCATGAAGGCCCCGCCGCCGGTCGAGAGCACCTGCGGCCCCCCTTCCAGAAGGCGTGCGATCACGCGCTGCTCCAACGCACGGAACTCGGTTTCCCCGTAATGTTCGAACAGATCGGAAATCGTCATGCGCGAGACGCTCTCGATCTCGTGGTCGCTGTCGACGAAAGGAAGGCCAAGCATGCCGGCGACCTTGCGGCCGATCGAGGTCTTGCCGGCACCCATCAGGCCGACGAAGACGATCGAACGATCACCCAGCGCCGCAAGCACCGCTGCGTGATCTTCCGGCGTCGCTGTGGCGGGTCGGGCGTTCATGAAATTCCTCTTTCCCCGGCGTATCGACATGAAAAGCCGGATGGCGTCAAGCACATCGGCACTGCTGGTGACACCATCAGTCTTGAAATGGCCGGTCAGGCGTCTCATAACGGCACGCATTCATCCATCCGCAGCCGAACATGCCGGAATTTGCCATCATATGCCGACCCTGTTTCGCTTCGTCGTGACGCTCGCGATACTCGCCGGCATCGTCTATGGCGTCATGTTCGCCCTGGTCATGTTCGTCGAACCGCGACAGGTCGAGCTTTCGGTGAAGATACCGCAGGAAAAGTTCGACCCGCAGGCGAAACAATGAGCAGCGCCGCGCGCATCGAAGCCTTCCTCGAAATGATGAGCGCGGAACGCGGGGCGGCCGGGAATACGCTTGCCGGCTATCGTCGCGATCTTGAGGACGCGGATGAGCGCATCCCTGGGGGGCTGGCCGGCGCCGACACCGCCGCTTTGCGCGCCTACCTGGCCGGCATCGCGGCGGAAGGCTTCGCGCCCACCTCGCAGGCCCGCAAGCTGTCGGCGCTGCGGCAGTTCTTCAAGTTTCTCTACACGGAAGGCCTGCGCAGCGACGATCCCACCGGCACGCTGGACAGCCCAAAGAAAGGCCGGACGCTGCCAAAGACGCTAAGCGAAGCTGAAACCGGCCGGCTCCTTGACCGGGCGGCGCTGGAAGCGGCCGATCCGGGGCAGGCCGGCGACGATCCAATCGCCGCCCTGCGGCTCCATGCGCTCGTCGAGGTGCTTTACGCCACCGGATTGCGTGTGTCCGAACTCGTGAGCCTGCCGGTCACCGTGGCGCTGCGGGACGAGCGATTTTTCATCGTGCGTGGCAAGGGCGAGAAGGAACGAATGGTGCCGCTCTCGACCAAGGCTCGCGCCGCCATGAAGGCGTGGCTCCAGGCGCGCGCCGCCGTTCCGGCCCTGGCTGACAGCCCGTTTCTTTTTCCGGCTGCTTCGGACAGCGGCCATCTGCCAAGGCAGGTCTTTGCCCGAGAGCTGAAGGCACTCGCCGCCCGCGCCGGCATTTCCGCCGCGCGGATTTCGCCCCACGTCCTTCGCCATGCCTTTGCCAGCCATCTGCTGCAGAACGGAGCGGACCTGCGGGCAGTCCAGCAACTCCTTGGCCATGCCGACATTTCGACGACACAGATCTACACGCATGTGCTTGAGGAGCGGCTCATGCGGCTGGTCAACGAGCACCATCCGCTTGCCGACTAGGCGCGCTACCGCTATGTGAGGCGACGTTGCATGGCGTGCGAACGGCCTTTCTGTCCTTGCACCGCCATCTTTCCGGCCCCTTCCTGGCGCATTGGTCCGCTCGCGAATGTACAATTATCTGGATTTTGAAAAACCCGTCGCCGACCTCGAAGGCAAGATCATCGAGCTCAAGAAACTCGCCGAAAGTGGCGAGGCCGTCGATGTCGCCGACGAGATCGCAAGGCTGGAAAAGCGCTCGCGCGATGCGCTTCGCGACATCTACAAGGCCCTGACGCCATGGCAGAAGGTGCAGGTCGCGCGCCATCCGGACCGGCCCCATTGCCTCGACTACATCAAGGGACTGTTCACCGACTTCACACCGCTGGCCGGCGACCGCAAGTTTGGCGACGACCAGGCGATCGTCGGCGGCTTTGCACGCTTCGACGGCGAGCCGATCGCGGTCATCGGCCAGGAGAAGGGATCCGACACGGCAAGCCGGCTCAAGCACAATTTCGGCTCCGTCCGGCCGGAAGGTTATCGCAAGGCCGTACGGCTGATGGAGCTGGCCGACCGCTTCTCGATTCCCGTCATCACGCTTGTTGACACGGCCGGCGCCTATCCTGGAGTCGGCGCCGAGGAACGCGGCCAGGCGGAAGCCATTGCCCGTTCGACCTCGGCCTGCCTTGCGCTGAAGGTACCTACCGTTTCGGTCGTGATCGGCGAAGGCGGTTCCGGCGGCGCCATTGCCATCGCTACAGCAAACCGCGTCTACATGCTGGAGCATGCCATCTATTCGGTAATCTCGCCCGAGGGCGCGGCCTCCATCCTGTGGCGGGATACCACCCGCTCCAAGGACGCCGCGACCAGCATGAAGATAACCGCGCAAGACCTGCTGGAGATGAAGATCATAGACGCCATCATCCCTGAGCCTCTAGGAGGTGCGCATCGGGAGCCGGACAAGGTGATCTCGGCAACCGGCGACCTTCTGCGCCGGACGATGCAGGAATTTGCCGGCTCCAATGCGGATTTCCGCGAGCTGCGGCGGGAGAAGTATCTTTCCATGGGCCGCAATCTCTAGAAGCGGCCCTGCCGGCGTTCCGCGGGCGCGATTGTGTCGTGCAGGTGGCAATTGTCACAAAAATGCCTTCGCTGTCGGATGAAAGGGACGGGGTGCTTTGCCTGTGGTAAGGGAATCTCAAGGTTAACGACTTTAGAGTCGGCAAAGCCTTCGGCCTGATGCCGAGGCGCGCCGCACAGACAGCCGATTGTTCAGCTCATGCTTACAAAGCTCGCCCGTTACGGACTGCTCATCGTCGTTCTTGGCGTTGCCGGCTGTACGGAATCTTCGATGAACGATTTTGTCCCGCAACACGCCAATCGGCAGTTGCCGGAAAAGATCCTGGCCACGATGCGGGCCAAGGACATGGACAAGAACGCGCCCATCATGGCGCGCGTCTTCAAGGAAGAAAACACGGTCGAGATCTGGAAGCAGAAGCGCAATGGCCGCTATGACCTCATTGCGACCTATCCGATCTGCAAATGGTCCGGCAAGCTAGGCCCCAAGTTCACGGAAGGCGACCGGCAGGCGCCCGAGGGCTTCTATACGGTGCGCCCCTCGCAAATGAATCCGCGCTCGCAATATCATCTGGCGTTCAACATCGGCTTTCCCAACGCCTATGACCGGGCAAACGGGCGCACGGGCAGCAACCTGATGGTGCATGGCGCCTGCTCCTCTGCCGGTTGCTACTCGATGACAGACGCCCAGATCGAGGAGATCTATGCCTTCGGGCGCGATGCCTTCAGGGGCGGGCAGACAGAAATCCAGATCCAGGCATTTCCGTTCCGGATGACAGCCGCCAACATGGCACGCTACCGGAACGACCCCAACTACGAGTTCTGGAAGATGCTGAAGGTCGGCTACGACCATTTCGAGATCACGAAAGTCCCGCCGAAGGTCGATGTGTGCGAGAGGCGTTATGTCTTCAACCAGATACCGGTGAACGGTGCGACCTTCAACCCGACCGGCCCCTGCCCGCCCACGACCCAGCCCGAATCGCTGAAGGTGGCCTACGCCGCCTACCAGAACAAATTCGAATCCGCCTTCAAGGCCGCCGTCAACGGCAGTACGCCTCCGCCCCGTCCATCCATCCTCGGCACCAAGGAAGCCAACATCGTGGCGGAGTGGTCGCGTCGCCGGGCGCGCGGCGAGCGTGTTCCGATCGAGCCGCCGACGCTGAATCCGGACGGGACCATCTCCCAGTCCACCCGCATGGGCCGCATCGATTCCCCGGTCGGCCGCAAGATGGCAGCGCTTGACGCGGAGAAGGCCGCAAGGAAAAGGGCCGAGGAAGAGAAGGCTGCCGCCGTCGCCGCCGCAAAGGCCGCCAAGGAGCTGGAAAAGCAGCGCCTGGCAGAAGCCACGCCCGCTCCTGCGACTCCACCCGCGGATGCTGCAACGGCCATTGCCATGCAGGCGCCGCTGGAAGGGTCTCCTGCCGGCGCCGCCGGGGACGGCATGGTGTCGAAGGTGAAGAAGCGCCTGCTCGGCATGTTCGGCGGCTGAAGCTGCCTTGCCCTTGTCTGCGAAAGAAACTGCGGCCATCCTCGACCTCAGGGGCCTGAACTGCCCCTTGCCGGTGCTGAAGGCACGCAAGCGCCTTGCCGCAATGCCGGCTGGCTCCCGCCTGTGGTTGGAGACGACCGACCCGCTCGCCGTCCTCGACATCCCGGCATTCTGCGCCGAGGCAGGCCACAGGCTGATCAAAAGTTTCGCGGTTGAAGGCGGCGGCCACCGATTTCTGCTGGAACGGGGTGAGGTGCGCTCCTAAGGCCTGTCACGGCTGTCGGGAACGACAGCGGTTCCTCCAGCCCCGGAAAATCAGCCACATCCTCTCCCGTTAGGCGGAAGGCGCTATCTTCCCGGAATGGCCAGCGGATTCTCGGCCAGGGCCACGCGGTCCGGCATGTCGATTGCCGGCCTGTCCGTCAATGCGCTGAAGAGACGGGAGACATAGTCGCCCGGCATGTCGAGCGT
>QGUU01000030.1 GCA_003242525.1 Pseudomonadota bacterium
GGGGGCCGGGTTTGCCCCACCCGGGAGAAGCCCCCCCGCCCGGGCCGCGAGGAGCGGGATTGCAAGGCCGGCGAACCGCGAACGGCTGGCGCCCGGCATCCTCGCGAAGGGTCCTGCCTTGAAGTGTGAACCAGACATCTCCGTACCCCGCTTACTTGTAGATGAAGCCGACTACGCCGTGATAGCGACCTGCAGGCTTGTCGGTCTGCATGGTGCCGTAGACGCGGTTGACACGGCCAAGGAACATTCCGGCGCCGTCGCTGGCCGGGTTGAAGTTGTCGTCGGGCTTGGCCAGTTCGTTGCGCGCCACCGGTCGCGACAGGTAGGGCGTAACAATGATGACCAGTTCGGTTTCGTTGCGCACGAAATCGCGGCTGCGGAAGAGCGCGCCAAGTACTGGAATCTTCGTCAGTCCCGGAAGTCCATTTATGGCCTGCCGGACATCGTCCTGAACCAGCCCGGCGATCATCATCGAGCCCCCGGACGGCAATTCGATAGTGGTATCCGCCAGGCGTTTGCGAATGGACAGCAATGTCGTGCCCGGCAGATTGCCACCCAGAATGCCGGCCAGCCCCTTGTTGGCACCGCCTTCCAGGGTGGTCGCACCCTGCATGGTGGGTTCGGATACGGACGTTCTGACCTTTAGGCTTATGCGCCCGGGCGACAGCACCACAGGCTGGAACTCAAGCCCGATGCCATATTCGATCTTTTCGTTGGTGTAGACGATTTCACCGGTCCGGTTGTCGTCCGAGACGGCGCTTGTGCGCCCGGTGATGAGATTGTACTCGCCGCCAACCTTGAATGTCGCCTTCTCGCCGGAAACCGCCGTCAGCGTCGGTTCGGCGAGGGTCTTCATCACGCCGGCCTGTTCCATCGCATTGAGATAGCCGTCGATAAGCGATGTGCCGATACCGACGGTAGAGGCCGACAGCGGCTTGCCCAAGCCATAGGAAGCTTCCGAAAGGGCGCTCCAGGTAATGCCGTTGCTGTTTCCACCAGCGATGAGGTTCACGCCGAGCTGCTTCATCACGGTGCGGCTGACCTCTGCGACGGTCACCTTGAGCGTGACCTGGTCGTCGCCGATGATCTGCAGCAGGTTGATGATGGCGCTCTTCTGGCGTTCCGAATCCGGATTGTTGATGTCGACGCCGCTCTGCGCCGAGCCGCCGGCGGCGGTCTGCGAGTATTGGCCGGTCGTCGCCTCGCCGCCGGTCACGAAGGCGTTGGCGAGATCGACCGCCCGCTTCGCATCTAGGGGCGTTTCGACGGTTCCCGTCAGCACGACGTTGTCGTTGACCAGTTCGACGCGGATATTCGAGCCTGGAATGAACCGCTTCAGGTTCTCCTCCAGGCCGGCAACGTCGCGCTCGATGTCGAGATCGAGACTGACGATCTGTTCGCCATTCGCGCCGAACACGAAGATGTTGGTCTGGCCGACCGCCTTGCCGAACAGGTAGATGCGCCGGGAGGTGCGCGTCACGGCGTCGGCGACGGCGGGGTTTGCGACCAGTATGTCGTAGGCGTCGGCTGGCAGGTCCACGACCACCGACTTGTTGAGGCCGAGCTTGATGCGCTGGCTGGCGGCAGACGTGCTTACCGCGGCCTTGCTGCCTGCATATGCAGCATCGGGGCTGGGCATGGCCGTCCCGGCGAGCAGGAAGCCCACAGCGGCCAGGGCGATCCGCATAGTTCCGTTCAAGCTCATTTTCTTGCCCCCACTTCGGAAACCTCGCCGGATTTGATGAGGCGTATCGTGCCCCTGCGACCGCTGCCTGCGACAAGGTAGTCGGCCTCGTCGGTCACTTTCTCCTGGGTGTCCTTGATCGAGCGCAGGGAGAGGGTCAGACGATCCGCCATCTGCTGCGCGACGGTGATGATCTCGGCCTGCTGCGGCGTCAGCTCCAGCGTCGCCGTCTGGCCGACCCGCGTTTTCTTGCCTTCCTCGTCTTCCTGGATCGTCTGGTCGATGGCCAGGACGCGGATATTCTTGAGGATGGTTTCGGTGATGAAGCCCGGTCCGCCGCCGGTGGCCTGGTCCGCGCGGCGCGTCATTATCACGTCGACATAATCGTTGGGCAGGATGAAGCCGCCGGCCGAAGTATCGGCTGCGATCGAGGTGGCCACGGCCCGCGCGCCGGAGGGCAGGATCGAGGACATGAAGCTCTGGCCCTCGCCAATCAGCTTGGAGCGGCGTAGCGGCTCGCCTTCATAGAGAGCGACCCTGGCAACCGATTCCCTAAGGGTTTCGATTGCGTCCGGCTGGCTGGCACGGGTGATGAAATTGGCGTTGATCCCGTCGGCCGGCCATTGCTCCCACTTTATATTGTTGCCCAGAACGGCACCCATGGGAACGTCGGCGGACAAGACCAACACGTCTTCGAGTACAATCGCAGGCGCCTGCTCGCCGGGCTCGACGGCTACGGGCGTGGGTGGAACCACCATCTTCTTCGCCACGTAGCCGGCACCGCCCGCCGCAGCGACCGCGACGGTCAGGATTATCAGTCGGGATGCTGGCATCTGTCCAAACCTCGCCCCTGGCAAACCACCTAGCCAGGGCGGACATTGCAGCGCCAATCGTCAAATTAAGGTTAATGCAATGCTTACGATCGTGATTAATGCGGATTTAACGGGCGTTTCAGCGAGCAACCCACGCTAAAGGAATCCGGGGACGAAGTGGCATGAAGGCCAGCCGGAGAGCCTGCCCGCCGGGTCGACGCTCAGGCACTAAGCCTCTGCAGCGCCCACACCATCAGCGGTGAGCCCGTATAGGCGACAAGCCCGCCCAGGCCGAGCGCAATGCCGTAGGGAATACCGACTGCTTCGTTGGCGAAATTCCGCAGAACAGGATTTTGCCGGGTGACGATGGCCAGCGGCGACCGTCTGTAGACGAGTATCGCCATGGTCAGCAGACCTCCCAGAATCGAGGAGGTGACGAGATACTCCACCAGGGAGATGTTGAAGCCCATCCAGACAGATGTCGCGGCCAGCAGCTTGGCGTCCCCGCCACCCATGCCCCCGAGGGCAAAAAGACCGAAGGTCACGACCAGGACAGCCGCGCCCGCTGCAAGATGCAGGCCGAATTCCGACAATGCCATTCCGGTAAGTGGAGCAACCACGACAAAAGTCGCGACCAGCACAAGCGAAACGCGGTTTGCGATGGTCATGGACAGCGCGTCCGAAATAGCCGCAAACAGCATGCAGAAGGGAAAGACGACGAAAATGAGCGCTTCGAGCATGGCTTCTTACCAGCGATTGCAACCGCAGCCTTACGCACATTCCGTTAAGGATCAATGAGCCCGAACCACGCATTTGCAGCGTTTGCGGCCGGGAACGGACCGCTTAACCCTTGGTTCACCAATCTCCTTCATCATCCGTTCAACAGTTTTCTCCGCGGAGTCGCATATGAGCTTCCCGAGATCGTACCTGCTTGCAGTGGCCGCACTGACAGCTCTGGCGGGCACCCCCGCATATGCCGATGTCGGCATCCAGGTGGTCATGAACCAGGCGAAGATCGTCAAGCTTGCACGGCCCGCCGACACCATCGTGGTGGGCAACCCGGCAATCGCCGACGCTGCCGTGCAGGATGCTTCCACCATCGTGCTGACGGGCAAGGGCTTCGGCGTGACCAATCTTGTCGTGCTCGACCAGGAAGGCAGCCCCATCCTCGATCAGCAGGTTACGGTCACCCGCGACTCGACCTCGACGGTGCGCATCTATCGGCGCTCGCAGGTGCAGACCATGTCCTGCGCCCCCTATTGCGAGAGTTCATACAAGAGCGATGCCGAGAAAACCTCCGACGAAGAGATGGGCGGCCAGTAGTCTTTTCAGCGCGTGGCCAGCGGGTTATCGCACGCTTAACGCGAATGTCACAAATTTACCGGCCATCCAAACCTGACCTCAACGGGTTCGAGTTATGGTCCTGCTTCACACCGGATGGGGGTTCGGCAGGACGCGGCGATGGGCGAAAAGGCGGAACTTGCGAAAAAGGAACGGCGGACGGCGGCTAGACGGATGCTCGCCCTGTTCAGCCGCGATCGTAGCGGCAGCACAGCGATCGAATTCGCGGCACTGGCGATTCCCTTCGCGCTACTGGTTTTCGCCATACTGGAAAGCTGCATTTCCTTCGCCAGCCAGGAAGTGATGGCAAACGCCGCCGACGACGTGGCGCGGAAATTGCGCACCGGACAGATCAAGGCAGCCGAAATCAACAAGGACAAGCTCCAGCAGCTGATCTGCGACCAACTCGCCATCATGGTGACGAAGAACTGCCCCGGGCTGGAGGTGGATCTGCGCAGCTATGGCACTTTCGCAGAGGCGGCGAAGGCGCGCTTCACGATTACGAATGGCGAGATCGTCCTGACCCGGAACGGCGTGAAGGACCCGAAACAATTCGCCGTCGAGCCGGGTGGCGCCGGCTCCAAGAACATGCTGCGCGTGTTCTACAAATGGCCGGTCATGACCGATTTCATGGCCAAATCCATGGCCAACCTGAACGGTGGCGCCACGCTGCATTTTGCGTCCGTCACCTGGCAAAACGAACCGTTTGACGAATGAGGTCGGCGGAAAGGAAGAGTGTCATGGCGTTTCGCGCAGGGACACAACACAGAATCGCAAGGATACGGACCGGCATTGCCCGGTTCGGACGCGACTGTCGCGGTATTGCGGCAATCGAGTTTGCCTTCATCGCTCCGATCCTCCTGGCCATGTACTTCCTGACGATGGAGGTGTCGCAGGCGATTGAGACCAACAAGAAGCTCAACCGCGTCAGCCTGATGGTTGGCGACCTGGTCACGCAGCAGGACTCCATCACCAAGAGCGAACTGGATGCGATCATGAAGATCGCGGATTCGAGCCTGCTGCCCTATCATCGCTCGACACCCAAGATCACCGTGACGGGCATCAGCATCGGCGGTTCGCCACTAAAGGCCACGGTGAAATGGTCTCGCAAGGTCCAGAACAATGTCTACTCGGCGGATTCTCCGCAGGGCACTACGACCACCGTTCCGGCTTCGCTGATGGTTCCAAACACGTTTCTGGTGCAGGTCAAGACCGAGCTCGCCTACAAACCGGTCATTGCCTGGGCCGCCGACAGCAAGTCGGTACTCGGGCTGGAGGCTGCATTTGACAGCATTTCGATGAGCGAGACCTTTCACCTTCGGCCACGCATGACGAACGAGATCAACTGCGCGGATTGCTACAAGTAGCGCTGCGGACATCAGGTCGATGACCTGCGGGAACGTCCTGGCCGGTCGAAAAGGATATGGATTGGAGCGCACTTTCCCCGGCTTGCCGTTTGCCAAGCGCGCCGGCGAGTTCTATGTCATGGGCCGACCAACAGACTGACCCGGATGGCCCGCGCCTTCGTCTTCGTTTTGGATTCCGTTGGGGCCGGTGGAGCCCCAGATGCCGATCGCTACGGCGATGCGGGCGCCAATACTCTGGGACATATTGCACAAGCCTGTGCAGCCGGACTGGGGGACCGTGCCGGGCTGCGCCAGGGGCCGCTTCTTCTTCCGAACATGGTTTCGCTGGGCCTTGCAGCAGCAGCACATACCGCAAGCGGCCTTTCCCCCGAGGTTCTCGCCAACGGGACCGCCAGCCGCCTCCCCTCGTCCTTCCATGGCGCGGCCCAGGAAATCTCGATCGGCAAGGACACGCCGTCCGGCCATTGGGAGATCGCCGGCCTTCCGGCATTGTTCGACTGGGGATATTTTCCGGACACTATCCCGGCCTTTCCCGCCGAACTCACCGATGCCATGATCCGCGAAGGCAATGTGCCGGGCATCCTTGGAAACTGCCACGCGCCCGGCACCACCATCATAGAGGAATTCGGCGAGGAGCATATCCGGACCGGCAAGCCTATCTGCTACACTTCCGTGGATTCGGTTCTGCAGGTCGCGGCGCACGAAGAGCATTTCGGCCTGCAGCGGCTTTATGACTTCTGCGCCGTCGTCCGGCGCCTGTGCGATCGGCTGCGCATAGGGCGCGTCATCGCCCGCCCCTTCATCGGCGAATCGCGCGAAACCTTCAAACGGACACCGAATCGAAAGGACTATGCCGTGTCGCCGCCCGAACCGACGCTGCTCGACAGGGTGATCGAGCACGGCGGACGGGTGATCGCCATCGGCAAGATCGGGGACATCTTTGCCCATCGTGCCGTTTCGGAGGTGCGCAAGGATGCAGGCAACATGGCAATGTTCGACAAGGCACTGACTGCGCTGGCCGATGCCGGGGACGGAGACTTTGTCTTCGCCAATTTCGTGGACTTCGACACCGAATTCGGCCATCGCCGCGATGTGCCGGGCTATGCCGACGCGCTGGAAGCATTCGACCGGAGACTTCCGGAGGCGCTGCGCCTGCTGCGGGCCGGCGACCTATTCATCATTACTGCGGACCATGGCAACGACCCGACATGGAAGGGTACCGACCACACGCGCGAGCGCGTTCCGATCATCGGCCTTGCCCCGGGACAGGCAGGGGGCGATGTCGGATTGCGGGCGACCTTCGCTGACATTGGCGCGACAGTGGCTGACCATTTGGGTCTCGCACCCGGCAAGCACGGAACCTCGTTTCTGTCGGCGATCCGCGGCCATGCCTGAACTGCCCGAAGTGGAGACAGTACGCCGGGGCCTGCAGCCGGTGCTGGAAGGCGCACGGATCGTGCGCGTGGAAGCTCGCCGCCCGGACCTGCGCTTCCCGCTGCCGGAAGACTTCGCAAGTCGGCTTCAGGGCAAGCGCGTGACGGCACTGGGCCGCCGCGCCAAATATCTGGTTGCGCATGTCGAATGCGGTCCGGTTCTGATCTGCCATCTCGGCATGTCGGGCTCCTTCCGCGTCGAGCGGCAGGGCGAAGGTGGAACGCAGGGCCTGTTCCATTTCGAGCGATCGAAGGATGCCGCGCACGATCACGTTCTATTTGACGTCGAACCGATGGACGGACCGCCTGCACGTATCATCTTCAACGATCCGCGCCGGTTTGGTTTCATGCTTTTTGCGGAAGGGGCGGTGGATGAGCACCCGATGCTTGCCACGCTTGGCGTCGAGCCCACGGGAAACAGGCTCGACGGCGAGCTGCTCGCCTCGCTGCTGAAGGGAAGGAAAACATCGCTGAAGGCGGCGCTGCTCGACCAGCGGCTGATTGCAGGGCTTGGCAATATCTATGCCTCGGAAGCCCTGTGGCGGGCACATCTGTCGCCCCTGCGGGAAGCCGGTACGCTCGGCAGGGCAAGCCGGAAGGCAAGGGACATGGCTAACCGCCTCGCCGAAGCGATTCGCAACGTGATAGCCGACGCCATCCTGGCAGGCGGCTCGTCGCTGCGGGACTATACCCGCGCCGACGGTTCGCTCGGCTATTTCCAGCATTCCTTCGCGGTCTACGACCGCGAGGGCGCACAATGCGCAACGCCCGGCTGCGCCGGCCAGATCCGGCGAATCGTCCAGTCCGGCCGCTCCACCTTCTATTGTCCGGTCTGCCAGAAGTAATGCAGCCGGTCGCGTATCGCCCGCGGAGGACGACATGAGCTATGAAACAATCATCACCGAAAAACGCGGCAAGGTCGGGCTCATTACGCTCAACCGGCCCAATGCCCTCAACGCCCTGAACTCCCAGGTCCTTGCCGAGTTGCTGGCCGCGACCAAGGCCTTCGATTCGGACGAATCGGTCGGCGCCATGGTCATTACCGGCTCCGAAAAAGCCTTCGCCGCCGGCGCCGACATCAAGGAAATGCAGAACAAGTCCTATGTGGACGCCTTCCTGCAGGACTTCTTCGCCGGGTGGGAGGAATTCACGCGCACGCGCAAGCCGATCATTGCGGCTGTTGCAGGATATGCGCTGGGCGGCGGCTGCGAGCTCGCAATGATGTGCGATTTCATCATCGCCGCAGACAATGCAAGGTTCGGCCAGCCCGAGATTACTCTGGGCGTCATGCCAGGGATGGGCGGATCGCAACGTTTGACTCGCTTCGTCGGCAAGTCGAAGGCGATGGACATGGTGTTGACAGGCCGCATGATGGACGCTGCAGAGGCCGAGCGCTCCGGCCTTGTGTCGCGGGTGGTGCCCGTGGAAGAACTTGTCAACGAAGCGGTGAAGGCGGCAGGCAAGATTGCCGAATTCTCGCTGCCTGCCGTCATCATGGCCAAGGAAGCGGTGAACCGCAGCTATGAGGTGACACTTGGCGAGGGGCTGCGCTTCGAGCGGCGGCTGTTTCACTCCATGTTCGCCCTGGAAGACCAGAAGGAGGGCATGGCCGCCTTTGTCGAGAAGCGGAAGGCGCAATTTCGCAACAAGTAGAAAGAGGCGGCAAAAACCCTCGCCATGACGTTGACGCCCCGCCAAAGCTGCACTATAAGCCGCACCGACTGAGGCGGCCCGATGGCTGCCCGTTTGTTTTTGCGCCTTGCGGTAGTCCGCCTTGGCTCACCACATAGATCGGAAGAGAGACATAGATGGCCAATACCTCATCGGCCCAGAAGGCAGCGCGCAAGATTGCCCGTCGTACTGCCGTCAACAAGCACCGGCGCTCGCGTGTGCGCTCCTTCGTGCGCAAGGTTGAAGAAGCGCTGGCTTCGGGCGACAAGGCTGCCGCCGAGGCCGCACTGAGGGCCGCGCAGCCGGAGTTGATGCGGGCCGCCTCCAAGGGAGTGTTGCACCGCAATACTGCGTCGCGCAAGGTTTCCCGGCTGGCCCAGCGGGTAAAGAGCCTCGGCGCCTGATTCCCGTCAGTCTCGAATTTTGCAGGAACCCGGCGCCTTGCGCCGGGTTTTTCTTTTGCCGGCATATGTCGTTTTGCTCATATTCCGCACTGCAGCAAAAACCGCCGAGTGGCACAAATATCTTTTTTATTTCAGTGCGTTACAGGAGGTTATCCACAGATTGCTCACGTTCTGCCAGCGGGACGGGGGACAACTCCATGTCAAGCAAAATATTAAAAAAAATTCGCCCAGGCGGTCCCCGTCCACGCGTCCTGCAAGAAGGGATTGAATCACAATGGCTTTGTTCAGCCACCCGACTTACAACCTTGGCCCTTGACCTCCGCGGTAACCAGATTCGTTAAATTTCGGTTAGATGCGACCTTGCCCTTTCCACCGGGATTTTTGTAGTGTCTCCCTATCGAAAGGGATGGGCTCAGGCCCGCGACCCAGCCTAAATCGGCAGCGTTTTGCAACGCGGAGCGATTCCGCGATGGCTGGTCTTTGCCCTTCGAGAGGGGTTTGGGAAGTGGGGGTCTAAAAGCATCGCAGTGGTAGGCAACCTGGCATTCTTTTGTCGGATGTCTCGCCGCGTCTTGAGCCAGCAAGATTCCCGTTTCTGACGAAGCGGGCGATGAAGGTTGTAGCCTTTGGCCAGCGGCGGCAACGGCTACAGCCAGCAGGTCGTCGGAACGATGGGGAGCATAAGCCCTGCATTCCGGCGGAGAGGCAATGAACGAGGAAAGCAGTATGCAAAACGCAATCGGCAGGGATATGGGCGGCAACTTCCCTTTCGCGGGGCCTTCGACCGGGGATGAAATGAGCAGCGAGGCCGACCAGCGGTTCGAACGCGTCAAGGCGCAGCTCAAGGCGCGGTTGGGAAGCGAGGTGTATTCCAGCTGGTTCGGCCGCATGAAGCTTGCCGAAGCGACCAAGGGCGTCGTGCGCATGTCGGTGCCGACTGCATTCCTGCGCTCCTGGATCACGGGTCATTACCAGGACCTGATTGCGGAACTGTGGAAGCAGGAAGATCCTGACCTGCTCCGGATCGAGATCGTTGTGCGCACTGCCACACGACAGAGCAAGTGCACCGATGGCAACCTGCCGACGGCGCGCAAGACGCCCGGCAAGACGCAGACCGCGCTCGCATCGGGCACGATCGGCGCCAAGCCGGACCGTATCGCGCCGGCACGCAGCGCGGTGGTCGAAAGCGGCGACCCTCGCCAGAGCGTGCTGGGCTCCCCGCTCGACGGGCGCTACACATTTGCCTCCTTCATAGAAGGGCCATCGAATCGCGTTGCCTTCGCGGCGGCGCGAGCGGTCGCCGAGCAGGCGTCGAGTGCGGTCCGCTTCAACCCGCTCTTCCTCCATGCGGCGGTCGGCCTGGGCAAGACGCATCTTCTGCAGGCAATCGCTGCCGAATCGCTGAAGCGCAATCCTCGGTCGCGCGTTGTCTATCTGACAGCCGAATATTTCATGTGGCGCTTTGCGACGGCCATTCGCGACAACAATGCCCTGACGCTGAAGGAGCAATTGCGGGACATCGACCTGCTCATCATCGACGACATGCAGTTCCTGCAAGGCAAGTCGATCCAGCACGAGTTCTGCCATCTCATCAACATGCTACTGGATAGCGCCAAGCAGGTGGTTGTGGCCGCCGACAGGCCGCCCTCAGAGCTCGAATCCCTGGAACCGCGCGTACGCTCGCGCCTCAATGGCGGCGTGGCGCTGGAGATGGGCGCGCCCGACTACGCGATGCGGCTCGCCATGCTGAAACTCAGGCTGGCGGCTGCGAAGCAGGACGACCCTTCTCTCGATATTTCCGAGGACATACTCGAACATGTGGCCCGCACCGTGACGGCCAGCGGGCGCGAACTGGAGGGAGCCTTCAACCAGCTTCTGTTCAGGCAGTCCTTTGAGCAGATCACCGTTGAACGCATCGACGAGATACTCGGCCACATCTACCGCAGCGGTGAGCCGAAGCGGGTGCGGATCGAGGACATCCAGCGCATCGTGGCGCGCCACTACAACGTCTCCAAGACGGAGCTCCTGTCAAACCGCCGCACGCGCACCATCGTCAAGCCCCGCCAGGTGGCTATGTATCTCTCCAAGGTGATGACGCCGCGCTCGCTGCCCGAAATCGGGCGACGCTTTGGCGGACGTGACCACACCACGGTTCTGCACGCAGTGCGGAAGATCGAGGACCTTTCGGGAGCGGACAACACGCTGGCCCAGGAACTGGAACTCCTGAGAAGGCTGATAAACGACCAGGCATGAGGCAAGGCCGGGGATCGGCCGCCTCAATTATCCACAAGGCCCGCGATGCTGCCCCGAAGCAGCGTCGCGGGCTTGCTTTTCCGTGGGTTTTCTTGTCAGTTTGACCGGTTTCCAAACTGTTTGGGGCATGTCGCGGGTCCGTATTCCTCAGACCCGCTTTTCTAGTCGAAGCGAGCTTTTTCCTCATGCGCGTCATCCTGGAACGGTCGAACCTGCTCAAGTCGCTAAATCACGTTCACCGCGTGGTGGAACGGCGCAACACCATCCCGATCCTGTCGAACGTGCTTCTCATGGCCGATGGGGCCAGCCTGGAGATGAAGGCGACCGACCTCGACCTGGAAATGACGGAGGCCACGCCGGCGAGCGTGGAACAGGGTGGCGCAACGACCGTGCCGGCTCACCTGCTCTACGACATCATACGCAAGCTTCCCGAGGGCGCCGAGGTCATGCTCAGGACCGAAGAGGACGGCAATGCGATGACTGTGACGTCCGGGCGGTCCAGCTTCCGGCTCCAGTGCCTGCCGCAGTCGGACTTCCCCGAACTGTCCGCCGGTTCCTTCCCGCATATCTTCCGGCTTGAGTCGACGGCGCTCAAGACGCTTATCGACAAGACCCAATTCGCCATTTCGACGGAAGAGACGCGCTACTATCTCAACGGCATTTTCCTGCATGCGCTGGAATCAGGGGGCAAGCTCAAGCTGCGTTCAGTGGCTACGGACGGCCACCGCCTCGCGCGCGCGGAAATGGAGGCGCCAGCCGGTTCCGAAGGCATGCCGGGCGTCATCATTCCGCGCAAGACGGTCAGCGAATTGCAGAAACTGCTCGACGATCCGGATGTAGCGGTGACGACCGAACTGTCCGACACCAAAATCCGGTTCACCATCGGCTCGGTTGTACTTACTTCCAAGCTGATCGACGGAACTTTCCCCGACTATCAGCGCGTCATCCCGACCAGCAACGACAAGCAGCTAATCATTGACCGGCAGAGCTTCGCCGCGGCTGTCGACCGCGTTTCCACCATATCTTCCGAAAGAGGGCGTGCGGTTAAGCTGTCCATTGCCAACGGCCAGCTCACTCTTACCGTCAACAATCCCGATTCCGGCAGCGCCACCGAAGAACCCAAAACGACCAATCACCCCA
>QGUU01000031.1 GCA_003242525.1 Pseudomonadota bacterium
AAAACGGATAAGCGATTTCGATGTGGGTCTGGGGGCTCGGGGATTTGTATAAAGCACAGCGCCATTTCCACCTTGTAGATCGCCCATACAGCGCGTGGGTTCATGACGCTTTCCTCACCAGAGAGACGAAGATTTCTTCCAGCGAGCTCGCTTGCGTGTCGAGGTCGCGAAAGGCGATTCCCGCCGCTTCGAGATCGCGCAGAAGAGTGGCGACGCCGGGTCGCTCCGCCTGGTTGTCATAGGTGTAGATGAGCGTGCCGCCGCCGTCGGCAAGGTCAAGCTGATAACGCGCCAGCTCCGGCGGGATCGCGGAGAGCGGGCTGCGCAGTTCGAGCTTCAACAGCTTGCGGCCGAGCTTGCGCATCAGTTCCGCTTTTTCTTCGACCAGGATGATCTCGCCCTTGTCGATGACGCCTACACGGTCGGCCATTTCCTCAGCCTCCTCGATGTAGTGCGTGGTCAGGATGATGGTGACGCCGCTGTCGCGCAGGCGGCGAACGAGCGCCCACATATCCTTGCGCAACTCCACGTCGACACCGGCCGTCGGCTCGTCGAGAAAAAGGATTTTCGGTTCGTGCGCCAGCGCCTTTCCGATGAGCACGCGCCGCTTCATGCCTCCCGACAGCGTGATCACCTTGGCGTCACGCTTCTCCCAAAGCGACAGATCCTTGAGGAGCTTGTCGATGAAGACCGGATCGGCCTTCTTGCCGAACAGGCCGCGGCTGTAGTTCATCACGCTGCGGACGGTCTCGAAGGATTCGACCGTGAGTTCCTGGGGTACCAGGCCGATCAGGCTGCGCGCGGCACGGTAGTCCCTGGAGATATCGTGACCGTCCACCGTCACCGTTCCGGTGGACCGGTTGACGATGCCGCAGACGATGGAAATGAGCGTCGTCTTGCCAGCGCCGTTCGGGCCAAGCAACGCAAAGATTTCGCCGCGACGGATTTCGAGATCCACCCGCTTCAGCGCCGGGACGCCGGTGGCATAGGTCTTGGATACGCCGGATATGGAGATGATCGAAGGCATGTAATGAAAGGCTTTAATCACGAAGGGAAATTGCTTGTGCAGTGCTATGTCGGCACAGGCAAGCCGTTTTCAATGCCATTGCTGACATATCCGGCCATATCGTGGCCGGCTTGCTCTCCACACGGCATCCGCCGCCCGCCAGATGCAGCTTATTGGGGTGACGGCTGTTGCTGCGGGAGCTCTCGTGGCTTGATGATGGGAGTGTTCCCCTCATCCGGCGCCGGTTCGGTCATCTTGTCATCTCCCGTATCCGGCGGCTCCAGCACACCATCACATGGAGCAAGCTTCGCCGTGAGATCACCGCTCTGCTCCACGGCATCCTCGTCCGTAACGACACCGGCCCTGTCCTGATCGGGTTGCGCCTGGCATGGCGAGGCCGATGGGCTCGGAGCATTGGTCTGGGCGGCTGCGGTCAACGTGGTGAACAGGATCGCCAAGGCGGTCGCCGAAAGCGTTTTCATCCTGGCCTCCTTTCAAAGTCTACCGAAGGGAAGGCCTCGCGGAACGTTTGGTTCCCACGAGCGACAGGGGGCGCCGGGAACGAACAGGCGGACCAGGAGTTGGAGACGGAAGCACAGGAATGAGAACGCGACGATGCGAAACCCTGAAAAAACAGTAGACCGCAGCCGGTTCAACGAAAGCAGGCCGGACATTGCCGACGCAATCGAAGACGACAAGCCGCATCTGAAGGAACCGGACTGGGACAGCATCGAAGGCGCCGCTCCCGCTACGGAGATCGTGCCGGGTGATGGCGATACGGGGGAAGGCATCGACAAGGAAGTGCAGCCCGGTGTCAACCCAGATGGCGACCATCCGGAAGAGGACGATGACAATCCCGATCAGGAGAGCGACGAGGCGCTGCCGGGCGACGAGGAAGAACAGGCCATTCGCCACAAGTTGGGCGGGGGCGGCATCCGCTATGAGCCTGACTGACCGGCCATTTCAATTGATGAGGGTGAAGATGCTCAAGATCGTGACCGCCACAGCCGTTTCATTCGTTCTCGTTGGCTCCGCAATTGCGCAAAATGACGAGCCTCCTCAGAACGCCAGGAAGCTTTCGGAAATCGTAGCCAAGGTCGAGCAGCGCCACGACTTCCGCTATATCGATGAGATCGAGTGGGACGACGGTGCCTACGAGATCACCTACTACACGACCGACAATGCCAAGGTGGAAATCAATTTCGACCCGGTAACGGCCGAGCCGAAGGGCTCCAAGTAAGTTTCACCTGGCTCCAGATGACCGTGCGCTCCAAGCCATTCCTGGCTAAGAGAGCGGCATGGATGTCTTGCCCGATTCTTCCGGCCTCGAAAGCCTCCTTTCCAGGCTGCAGCGCGTTACCTTTGATTACTTTCTGAACAACGCCAATCCCCGGAACGGCCTCATCGCCGACCGGACGCGGGTCGGCTCGCCAGCCTCAATTGCCGCGACCGGATTTGCGCTGGGTACCTATCCGATCGGCGTTGCACGCGGCTTCATCAGCAGGGCGGATGCAGCCGCACGCACGCTCGCGACGTTGCGCTTCTTCTGGACCGCGCCGCACGGTCCGGAACCCGACGCCACCGGTTACAAGGGCTTCTACTATCATTTCCTCGACATGCGAAACGGCCGTCGAGCCTGGAAATGTGAGCTTTCCACCGTCGACACGGCCCTTCTGCTCGCCGGCGTTCTCGCGGCAGGTGCGTTTTTCCGTGAGGATGACGAAGCGGAGGCCGAAATCCGCAGGCTTGCCGATGCTCTCTATCGTCGAACCGATTGGCGCTGGGCGCAGAATGGCGGCGCCATGGTCACGCATGGATGGCGACCGGAAAAAGGTTTCCTGCGCTACCACTGGCAGGGCTATGACGAGGCGCTGATCCTGTACATACTCGGCCTCGGTTCACCGACCTTCCCGCTGCCGCCGGAAAGCTACCGCGCGTGGCTTTCAGGCTTCCGGTGGAAGAAGATCTACGGACGCGAGTTCCTATATGCAGGGCCGCTATTCGTTCACCAGTTCTCGCACGCCTGGATCGACTTTCGCGGCATTCGCGACGACTTCATGCGGAGCCGGGGCAGCGACTATTTCGAGAACAGCCGAACGGGCACCTATATCCAGCGCGAATACGCAATCCGCAATCCTCGCCACTTCGCCGGCTATGGGGAGCATTGCTGGGGCATCAGCGCCAGCGACGGGCCAGGGCCGATGAAATGGAACTTCCGGGGCCGTGTGCAGCATTTCGCGGGCTATCTTGCCCGCGGGGTGCCCTACGGACCCGACGACGGCACGCTGTCACCTTCCGCCGCCATCGCCTCGCTGCCCTTCGCGCCCGAAATCGTCCTTCCGGCGGTCGCCCGTTTCCGTGCACTCGGCGTGCAGCGGGGCAACCCCTCCAGCTTCATCTCCAGCTTCAATCTCAGCGCCCCGGACCCCAACGGAGGCGAGCACGGATGGGTAGCGCCAGAGGAAATAGGCATCAGCCAGGGAGCGATGGCGCTGATGATCGAGAATTATCGCTCGGGCCTATTGTGGCGGCTGATGCGGTCCTGCCCTTATATTGTCCAGGGACTGCGCCGCGCAGGTTTCTGTGGAGGCTGGCTCTAAGCCAAAGCCATTCAGCTCCTGTTCTGCGACACCAGGACGGGGTTTTCCCGGTAGATGTCCGAAAATAGATGCTTCAACGCTTCGACCTTCGGCAGGTCGTTGTAGACGATATAGGGATAGGTCGGATTACGCGTCATGAAATCCTGGTGGTAATCCTCGGCGGGATAGAAGGTTTTGCCGGTTTCAATGGTGGTGACAATCGGACCGCTTAAAAGGCCGCTCTTGTCTAGCTGGGCAATATAGGACTGCGCGACCCTTTTCTGCTCGTCATTCGCGACGAAGATGGTTGAGCGATACTGCGTCCCGCGGTCCGGCCCCTGGTAGTTCAACTGAGTGGGATTGTGGGCCACCGAGAAAAAGACCTGCAGCAGTTTCCCGTAGCTGACCTTTGACGGATCGTAGGTGACCTGCACTGACTCGGCATGGCCGGTGGTCCCTGTTCCGACTGTTTCGTAATGAGCTGTTTCCGCCGCTCCCCCGGCATATCCGGACACCGCCTGGGTGACGCCTTCCACGTGCTGGAATACGCCCTGCACCCCCCAGAAACACCCGCCGGCGAACGTCGCCGTTGCGGGCCCGGCAAAAACCTTCTCATCCAAAGCGGGCGGCGGAATCCTTACGGCTTCCTCGGCGGAACGTGCTGGCGCCAGCCATGGCAAAGCCGCAGCACCGATCGCAAGAAGGCCGAGCGCGCCAAGCGGAAGGCCGGCTGCGCGCGTGGAAAAATAGCGGCTAGATTTCATGGTGGGACTCCACTCCGATAGGCAGCGGCATGGCCGCCATCATACCGGAAGGCTCACTCCCCCGCGCGTCACGAAGTCGTGTGGGCCGGACCCCACCTGCGAAAGCAAGCGCCACCCGCGAACGGGTGGCGCTCCTTCAAACAGACCCTGGCAGACGGTCGTAGCTACTTCGTCAGGACCACTTCCGAAGGACGCTGGCTGAAGTTGCACTTGCCGGTGACCGTGTAGAAGAAGTCCGCCTGTTTCACATCGGGTGAAGGCGGGTTGGTGCCGCCATCCTCCCAGGCCTGCGTGCTCGACTCGCCGCAAGGCACGGCCGAGAAGATATCGACAGTCTTGTTGATCGGCGATTGCTTGCCGTCGATATACATCCTGTTGGAGGTAGACGGGTCGTTCGACTTCAGCTTCTTGGGGTTGCCGGATGGAACGTCCATCTGCAGGTAGAGTTCGTTCATTTGGCTGACGTCGATCAGCGCCCCTTCGCCGCCGGGGGGGTCGGTCGTGCAGGTCGTAACCTTCTTGGCGTCGTATTCCACAATGGCGTCTTTGGGTATCTCCTTGCCATTGTACCAGGAAAGGTCCTTGGTCGTGCAGACCTGCTGCTGAACTTGCGTCACCACATCCTTGGAGCGATCATTGGGATAGGAGGGATTCTCGGTGATCTTGTAGATAGTGGTGGTTCCGTAGCCCTTGCCGCCGCCGCCACCGTAAGTATAGGTGATCTTCATCAGCGGCTGCTCTTTCGTGGCCCCGAATTTGGTGCCGTAGAGCGTCATGGTCTTGTTCCACCAGCCCGAGACCTTGTCGATCTTGAAGCCTGCCTCCACCAGCGCCGGGTTCTTGCGCGAGGCGACATCCACGGAAATTTCCACAACGTCGATGCCGGCCAGGGCCATGAATGCCGTGGGCATGTCGTAAGCCGCGGATGCGCTCATCGTGACGGTGCCGTCGGGCGCGACATTGTACTCCTTCAGTATTGCCGTGCCGTTGCCGCCATTGAGCTGGTAGGCTTCCTGCAACTTCTGCTGCCGCTCATCCTCGGTCAGAGTCGGAGACAGGGTCATGATCGACAGGGCAGCGGCATCAAGGGCATCCTGCATGGCTGCCCGCTCGCTGACGCCCAGCGAATAGTCGGACACCATACCCACCGCAGCCACCAGCGGGACCAGCGCGACCGCCAGCGCAGGCACGAAAGAGCCGCTTTCGGACTTCAGAAAGTTCGTCTTCAGGTACGGCATTTCGATCCTCATGGGGGCTAATTGGACCTTTCAGCGCGGCAGATAGCATGGAGCCCGCAACCATGCGCCTAATGGAACGCCTAAAATTTGAATGGTTTTTCAGCCGAACAATCGCTGCCGGGTCGGCTGCCGGGCAGCCATGCCCATTCAACGCCTATGCGGCACAAAACCGATTTCCACTTTTCGCGGGAATGCTTTATAGGCCGCCGCCATGACCACGCCGCTCGATCATATCCGCAATTTTTCCATCGTCGCCCATATCGACCACGGGAAGTCGACGCTCGCTGACCGCCTCATCCAGCTCACGGGTGCGCTGGATGCGCGCGAGATGGCCGGCAAGGAGCAGGTGCTCGACAATATGGACATCGAGCGCGAGCGGGGCATCACCATCAAGGCGCAGACCGTGCGTCTCAATTACCGGGCAAGGAACGGCCAGGATTATGTCCTGAACCTTATCGACACGCCCGGGCATGTCGACTTCGCCTATGAGGTGTCGCGCTCGCTCGCGGCCTGTGAAGGCTCGCTCCTGGTGGTGGACGCCTCCCAGGGCGTCGAGGCGCAGACTCTCGCCAATGTCTACCAGGCGATCGACAACAATCACGAGATCGTCGTCGTCCTGAACAAGATCGACCTGCCGGCTGCCGATCCGGAGCGCGTGAAGGAGCAGGTGGAGGAGGTGATCGGCCTCGATGCCTCCAACGCAGTGGAGATTTCGGCAAAGACCGGACTGGGCATCGAGGACGTGCTGGAGGCGATCGTCAACCAGCTTCCTCCTCCCCGCGAGGGAGATGCCTCGGCGCCACTCAAGGCCATGCTGGTCGACAGCTGGTACGACGCCTATCTCGGCGTCATCGTGCTGGTGCGCGTCATCGACGGCGTGCTGAAGAAGGGCCAGATCATTCGCATGATGGGCACCGGTGCCAAATATCCTGTCGAGCGCACCGGCTACTTTAAGCCGAAAATGGTTCCCGCGGACGAGATCGGACCGGGCGAGTTCGGCTTCATCACCGCATCGATCAAGGAAGTGGCCGACACTCGAGTGGGCGACACGATCACCGAGGATCGGCGACCCACGGCCACGCCGCTGCCCGGCTTCAAGCCGGCGCAACCGGTGGTGTTCTGCGGCCTTTTCCCTGTCGATGCCGCCGATTTCGAGGCGCTGCGGGCAGCGGTCGGCAAGCTGCGCCTCAACGATGCTTCATTCACCTTCGAGATGGAGACTTCGGCGGCGCTCGGTTTCGGCTTCCGCTGCGGCTTCCTGGGTCTGCTCCACATGGAGATCATCCAGGAACGGTTGGAGCGCGAATTCGACCTTGACCTCATCGCCACCGCACCTTCTGTCGTCTATCGCATGAACCTGACGGACGGTACGACGAAGGAGTTGCACAATCCGGCCGACATGCCGGACGTCGTCAAGATCCGTTCCATCGAGGAACCGTGGATCCGCGCCACCATCCTCACCCCGGACGACTATCTCGGTGCCATACTCAAGCTCTGCCAGGACCGTCGCGGCATACAGGTGGATCTCTCCTATGTCGGCAAGCGCGCCATGCTGCAATACGACCTGCCGCTGAATGAGGTGGTGTTCGACTTCTATGACCGGCTGAAGTCCATTTCGAAAGGCTATGCCTCGTTCGATTACCACCTGACCGACTACCGCGAGGGCGACCTGGTGAAGATGTCGATCCTTGTCAACGAGGAGCCGGTGGATGCCCTTTCCATGCTTGTCCACCGTTCGGCGGCGGAAAAGCGGGGACGGGCCATGTGCGAAAAGCTGAAGGAACTGATCCCGCAGCACATGTTCAAGATCCCGATCCAGGCGGCGATCGGCGGAAAGGTCATAGCCCGCGAAACGATCTCGGCCCTGCGCAAGGATGTGACCGCAAAGTGCTATGGCGGCGACGTGACCCGCAAGCGCAAGCTGCTGGACAAGCAGAAGGAAGGCAAGAAACGCATGCGCCAGTTCGGCAAGGTGGACATTCCGCAGGCGGCTTTCATCGAGGCGCTGAAAATGAACGATAATTAGCCGGCGACCCGCCGGACGGGCTCGACGCCCTGATGGCGCCGGCCTTGCGATTCATGACACGCCCGCTCGCTCTCGCCCTGCTTCTGCTCATCTCCGCCTGCGCGGGCCGCACCGCCGCCCCGTCGATGCCCGTTGAACAAGCGACCGGGGACCCCGCGCTGCTCGATCCATCGATCAGGCCGCTTAGCCAGGAAGTGGAGGAATCCGGGCGGTAGTCACCTATCCCGGAGGGATGGACGGGCGGTTTTCCTATGCCCCGTCCCTGGCATCTGGGCTGGCCCAAACGGCATTGCTTCCGCACCGGCAACCAATGCGCTAAAGGGGTTCAAACGTTCATGCCTTTGGCCCTCAGGAAATGACCCCCGACACTGCTGCTTCTTCCGTCCTCCCCGATATGGCAGGACCTATCTTTCTTGGTATCGACACCGGCGGCACCTACACGGACGCCGTGCTCTGGACCGAAGCAGGCGGCCCGAAGGGAACGGTTCTCGCCAAAGCCAAGTCGCTCACCACCCGGCACGACCTTGCCATCGGCATTTCCGGCGCAGTGGACGCCGTGCTGGACAGGGCGGAGCTCGATCCCGCGGCGATCAAGCTGGTGTCGATGTCGACCACGCTCGCCACCAATGCGCTGGTAGAGGGCCAGGGCGGGCGCGTGGCGCTGGTCATGATCGGCTTTGACAGCGAGGATCTTGCCCGCGATGGGCTCACGGCGGCGCTCGGCACCGATCCCGTCGTGTTCTGCTCCGGCGGCCACGACGTCTATGGCAACGCCTGCGAGCTCGACCTCACCCCATTGGAGGCCGCGCTGCCGGAACTGGCCAATGCCGTGTCCGGCTTTGCCGTGTGCGCCTATTTCGCGACGCGCAATTCCGAACATGAGCTTGCTGCCCGCGATCTCATACGCGAGCGGACCGGCCTGCCCGTTACTGCCTCGCACGAACTTTCATCAAAGCTCGGTGGCCCAAGAAGGGCGCTCACCACTCTGCTCAATGCGCGACTGATCTCCATGATCGACCGGCTGGTCGAAGCCACGGAAGGCTTCCTGGCAAAGCGCGGCATAGACGCGCCCCTGATGGTGGTGCGCGGAGACGGGGCGCTGGTGTCTGCGGCGTTCGCGCGTCAAAGACCTATCGAGACGATCCTTTCCGGCCCCGCCGCCTCGCTTGTAGGCGCCCGGCACATGACCGGCCTGGATGACGCCATCGTCTCCGACATAGGCGGCACCACCACCGATGTCGCGGTGCTGGATCACGGCCGGCCTCGGCTCGATCCCGAAGGCGCCACCGTGGGCGGCTTCCGCACCATGGTGGAGGCGGTGGCGATGCGCACCTTCGGCCTCGGCGGAGATTCCGAGGTTGCCCTCCAGGAAGGCGTCCTGGCCCCACGCCTTATACTGGGGCCGAGCCGTCTGGTGCCTCTGTCCCTCGCGGCAGCGCATCACGCCGATGCTGTGATGCCGCATCTGGAACGGCAATTGCGCGCACCCAATGCCGGACGACTCGACGCGCGCTTCGTCTTCCGCACGGGCATTCCGGATCGCTTCGCCGCCGGCCTGAACAAATCAGCGGCACGGCTCTATGCCGACATTACCGACAAGCCCCAACCGATAGACCTGTTGCTTTCCTCCTCCGCACAGAACGCCACGCTGAAGCGGCTGGTGAGGCGCGGGCTGGTGCACGTGTCCGGCTTCACCCCGTCCGATGCGGCCCATGCGCTGGGCAGGCAGGCTACATGGAACGTCGATGCGGCCAAGCTCGGCGCAGAGCTGTTCGCCCGCAAACGTGACGGCCGCGGACAGCTTGTCGCGGCTTCGCCTGAAGACCTGTGCGAACGGGTCCTGAAAGCGCTTACCCGCTGGTCAGCCGAATACATCCTGGAAACGGCCTTCGCCGAGGACGGGCTGGACGGGGCCGCCACGGTCGCGCATGCGTTGGTGCAGCGGGCAATGGATTCCGATCGCCGCATCAGCCGCCTGGCCATTTCGCTCGACCGGCCGGTGATCGGGCTCGGCGCATCGGCGCCCCTGCATTATGTCGGCTTGGGCAAGCATCTCGGCTGTGATTGCGTGGTGCCGGAAGATACTGATGTCGCCAATGCACTGGGCGCCGTCGTCGGTCAGGTGCGGGTGACGGTGCAGGCTCAGGTCAGCCAGCCGGAAGAAGGACTTTTTCGCGTCTCATGCGGTGGCGGCCTGCTCGATTTCGACGAGGAGGACCTGGCCATCGCCGCTGCCGAGGCCGAGGTGCGTTCAACGGCCGCGCAGCGGGCCGCAGAGGCTGGCGCCGACGAGGTCGAGATCGTATTGACGAAGGAATTGCGCGTGTCCACGGTCGACGGCAGGCGCATGTTCGTAGAGGCCGACGTTGTTGCCGTTGCTACCGGCCGCCCCCGCATCGCGGCCTGAGCGCCACCCCTGGGACCTTGGGATGAATTGACCCAGCCGCCGCGGCATGCCAAACGCCGTGGTTTCAGGTCGTCGCCCACCTTCCAGCGACGCTCCCAGGGAAGTGAGGAAAATGAAAGATCGCATCGAAATCGCCGGCCTGCGCATCGCTCCAGAGCTTTACACCTTTGTCGCCGACAAGGCGCTGCCCGGGACAGGCGTGGATGCAAATGCCTTCTGGACCGGCTTTTCGGCCATTGCCCACGACCTTGCGCCGAAGAACCGCGCGCTGCTGCAAAAGCGCGATGAACTTCAGGAGAAGATCGACGCCTGGCATCGAGAGCATGGCGCTCCCGGCGACATGGAAGCCTACAAGGCTTTCCTCAAGCAGATCGGTTATCTCGTTCCGGAAGGGCCGGCCTTTTCCGTTTCCACGTCCAATGTCGATCCGGAAATCGCCACCATCGCCGGACCTCAACTGGTTGTGCCGGTAACGAACGCACGCTACGCGCTGAATGCGGCCAATGCCCGCTGGGGCTCGCTCTATGACGCGCTCTACGGAACGGATGCCATTCCCGAAGCAGACGGCGCGGAAAGGGGCAGGGAATACAATCCGAAGCGCGGCGAAAAGGTCATCTCCTGGGTCCGTGCGTTTCTTGACGAGTCCGTTCCGCTCGCGGCGGCAAGCTGGAGCGACGTGACAGGCCTCACGATCGCCGAGGGCAGGCTTGCGGTAAGCACGAAGGTCGGCGCGACTACGCTCAAGGACCCTGCACAGTTCGTTGGCTATCGTGGCGATGGCCTCAATCCCGAGGCGGTGCTGCTCGTGCGGCACGGCCTGCATTTGGAGATCGTGATCGACCGGTCCACGACCATTGGCAGGAGCGACCCGGCAGGCATCGCAGACGTGATACTGGAGGCAGCGCTCACCACCATCCAGGATTGCGAGGACTCCGTTGCCACGGTCGATGCCGAGGACAAGGTGCTGGCCTACGGCAACTGGCTTGGCCTGATGAAGGGCGATCTGGAAGAGACTTTCGACAAGGCCGGCAGGACGATGACTCGCCGGCTTAACCCGGACCGGGAATACACCTCGCCGGACGGGTCGAAACTCACGCTGCCCGGACGCGCGCTGATGCTGGTGCGCAACGTCGGACACCTGATGACCAACCCGGCAATCCTGCTGAAAGACGGATCGGAAGTGCCCGAAGGCATCATGGATGCCGCCATCACTGCGCTGATCTCGCTGCACGACATCGGCCCCCAGGGCAGGCGGAAGAACTCCCGCGCCGGCTCCATGTATGTGGTGAAGCCCAAGATGCACGGGCCCGAGGAGGTCGCCTTTGCGGTGGAGATATTCGACCGCGTGGAAAAGCTCCTCGGTCTGCAGCCCAATACGATCAAGATGGGCATCATGGACGAGGAACGGCGCACCACGGTCAACCTCAAGGAGTGCATCCGCGCCGCCTCTGCGCGCGTGGTGTTCATCAATACCGGGTTCCTCGACCGCACCGGCGACGAGATTCATACGTCCATGGAAGCCGGGCCGATGATCCGCAAGGGAGATATGAAGCAGTCGACCTGGATCGCGGCCTACGAAAACTGGAACGTGGACATCGGGCTGGAATGCGGGCTGGAGGGCCGCGCGCAGATCGGCAAGGGCATGTGGGCCGCGCCCGACCTGATGGCAGCCATGCTCAAGGAAAAGATCGCACATCCCAGGGCCGGAGCCAACACGGCCTGGGTGCCCTCGCCTACAGCGGCCACGCTGCATGCCACCCACTACCACAGGGTGGACGTGCACGCCGTCCAGAAAGCCATCCGGAACCGGCCCAGGGCAAAGCTCGACGACATATTGTCGGTGCCGGTGGCGGTGCGGCCGAACTGGACTGCCGAGGAAATCCAGCAGGAACTCGACAACAATGCGCAAGGCATACTGGGCTATGTCGTGCGCTGGATAGACCAGGGCGTCGGCTGCTCCAAGGTTCCCGACATCCACGATATCGGCCTGATGGAAGATCGCGCCACGCTGCGCATCTCCTCCCAGCACATTGCC
>QGUU01000446.1 GCA_003242525.1 Pseudomonadota bacterium
TTCTCCTGCCATCGGCTGTCAGGAACGCGTTCAGTATTTGTTCTTTTCGCTTGCCCGTTCATGGGAAAGGGAGCTAAACCAAACAAGGCTGCGTCTCTCGAAGTAGCGGCAAGAATACCTACATGAAGGACGGCCGGGACGACCCGCCATCCTGTATCTCAGAACCGAGGCGGCGACCGGCCATGGCCGATCACAAATTCATCTCCATTCGCGGCGCGCGCGAGCACAATCTCAAGAATGTCGACCTCGATCTGCCACGAGACTCCCTCGTGGTCATGACGGGGCTTTCCGGCTCGGGCAAATCTTCCCTCGCTTTCGACACGATCTATGCCGAAGGCCAGCGCCGCTATGTAGAAAGCCTGTCTGCCTATGCACGGCAATTCCTGGAGATGATGCAGAAGCCGGACGTCGACCAGATCGATGGCCTCTCGCCCGCCATTTCCATCGAGCAGAAGACGACCAGCCGCAATCCGCGCTCGACCGTCGGGACGGTCACCGAGATTTATGACTATATGCGGCTGCTGTTTGCCCGTGTCGGCGTTCCCTATTCGCCGGCGACGGGCCTGCCGATCGAAAGCCAGACCGTGAGCCAGATGGTGGATCGCGTGCTGGCGCTGGAAGAAGGCACACGTCTCTACATCCTTGCCCCGATCGTTCGCGGCCGCAAGGGCGAGTATCGGAAGGAGCTGCTGGATCTTCAGAAGAAGGGGTTCCAGCGCGTCAAGGTGGACGGCACCTTTTACGAAATTGCCGACGTGCCGGCGCTGGACAAGAAGTACAAGCACGACATCGACGTAGTGGTCGATCGCATCGTGGTTCGTGGCGATCTGGCGACGCGCCTTGCGGACTCCATCGAAACGGCCTTGAAGCTGGCCGATGGCCTGTGCGTGGCCGAGTTCGCCGATCGGCCCTTGCCGCCGGAGGAGACTGCGGAGGGAGGATCAGCCAACAAGTCGGCCAACGACACGCACGAGCGCATCCTGTTTTCGGAAAAGTTCGCCTGTCCCGTCTCCGGCTTCACCATTCCGGAGATCGAGCCGCGTCTGTTTTCCTTCAACAATCCGTTCGGCGCCTGCCCGGCCTGCGATGGCCTGGGCAGCCAGCGCGCCATAGACGCGAGCCTGGTCGTGCCGGACGAAGACGCCACCCTGCGAAACGGCGCCGTAGCCCCCTGGGCGAAGTCGACCTCGCCCTATTATTCCCAGACGCTGGAGGCGCTTGGCAAGGCCTATGGCTTCAAGCTGGGTGACAGGTGGAAGGACCTGCCGGAAGAGGCGCGGGAGGCCATACTGTACGGGACGGGCGATCAGCAGATCACCTTTCACTATGATGACGGCCTGCGCTCCTACAAGACGACGAAGAGCTTCGAGGGCGTCATCCCGAATCTGGAGCGTCGCTGGAAGGAGACGGAGTCCGCGTGGATGCGCGAGGAGATCGAGCGCTTCATGTCGGCGACCCCCTGCCCTGCCTGTAGCGGCTATCGGCTCAAGCCGGAGGCGCTTGCGGTCAAGATCGCGGGCAAGCACATCGGCGAAGTGACCGAACTGTCCATTCGCAAGGCGGATCAATGGTTCACCGAACTGCCCGCCCATCTCAACGAGAAGCAGAACGAGATCGCCGCGCGCGTCCTGAAGGAGATCCGCGAAAGGCTACGCTTCCTGAACGATGTCGGCCTTGATTATCTCACTCTGGCGCGCAATTCCGGCACGCTGTCGGGCGGGGAGAGCCAGCGCATCCGGCTGGCCTCGCAGATCGGCTCCGGCCTCACCGGCGTCCTCTATGTGCTCGACGAGCCTTCGATCGGCCTGCACCAGCGCGACAACGCCCGCCTGCTCGATACGCTCAAGCATCTGCGCGATCTGGGCAATACGGTGATCGTCGTGGAGCATGACGAGGACGCGATCCTGCATGCCGATCATGTGGTGGACATAGGCCCTGCCGCCGGCATTCACGGCGGGCGCATCGTGGCGCAGGGCACGCCGCGTGAGATCATGGCCAATCCGGACTCGATCACCGGCAAATATCTGTCGGGCGAACTGGAGATCGCCGTTCCGGACCAGCGCCGGCCGGGAAAGAAAGGCAGGCACATCAGGGTTGTCGGCGCGCGCGGCAACAACCTGAAGAACGTCACGGCCGAAATTCCGCTCGGCACCTTCACCTGCGTCACCGGCGTCTCCGGTGGCGGCAAGTCGACCTTCCTGATCGAGACGCTGTTCAAGGCCGCCTCGCGTCGCATCATGGGCTCGCGCGAACACCCCGCCGACCATGACCGCATCGAGGGGCTGGAGTTCCTGGACAAGGTCATCGACATCGACCAGTCGCCCATAGGCCGTACGCCGCGCTCCAATCCGGCGACCTATACGGGTGCCTTCACGCCGATCCGCGACTGGTTCGCCGGCCTCCCCGAGGCCAAGGCGCGCGGCTATCAGCCCGGCCGCTTTTCCTTCAACGTCAAGGGCGGCCGCTGCGAGGCCTGCCAGGGCGACGGCGTCATCAAGATCGAGATGCATTTCCTGCCGGACGTTTATGTCACCTGCGACGTCTGTCACGGCAAGCGCTACAATCGCGAGACGCTGGAAGTCACCTTCAAGGGCAAGTCGATTGCCGACGTGCTCGACATGACCGTGGAGGAAGGCGTCGACTTCTTCTCCGCCGTTCCGGCCGTGCGCGACAAGCTGGAGACGCTGCACAAGGTTGGCTTGGGTTACATCAAGATCGGCCAGCAGGCGACGACGCTATCGGGCGGCGAGGCGCAGCGCATCAAGCTGGCGAAGGAACTGTCGCGCAAGGCCACCGGCAAGACGCTCTACATCCTCGATGAGCCGACGACGGGCCTGCATTTCCACGATGTGGCGAAGCTTCTTGAAGTGCTGCATGAACTGGTCGAACAGGGCAACACCGTGGTTGTCATCGAACACAATCTGGAGGTCATCAAGACC
>QGUU01000447.1 GCA_003242525.1 Pseudomonadota bacterium
ACCCAAGGGCGCATCGAAGCCGATGAGCAGCTAGTCCTACTCCGCACCGCACAATGCCGCTGTGATGGCAGTTACCGGGCCGTAACGAATCAAATTCTGTTGCCAAACCGCGCTTTGAAAAGTGGCGAATTTGCGTCTTTTTTGCGGCACAACTGGAGAAATGGCTTCCAAAGCGCGCATCATTTTGTTGCATTATCAAGAACTTATGATGTTTCTTAATGCCATATGCGTCAGTACAGATTGTGGCTATGCGGCAGTGCTGGTTTGGCACGTCAATTTTATTGAAGAATGGTGGGCCCGGAGGGACTCGAACCCCCAACCAAGCGGTTATGAGCCGCCGGCTCTAACCATTGAGCTACAGGCCCCACGCGCGCTGGATAATCTGTTTCACCGTCCGGCACAAGCTTCCTTGCCGTTGCGCAATGCCGCATTCAGTCCATATTCGAATTCTACGTCCAGGAGATGAACATCCCACGGAGATTTTGATGAGCAAGCCGTTACTGCCTCTGGCACTGGCCGCAACGATGGCCTTTCCTGCGCTGTCCACCGCGGCCGAATCGCCCATGCCGCCGCGCGTCATAGTTTCCGGCGAAGGTGAAGCAGCCGTCGCGCCCGACATGGCGATCCTGTCGCTCTCGGTCATGCGCGAGGCCAAGACCGCGCGTGAGGCGCTCGACGCCAACAATGACGCCATGGCGGCCGTCATCTCTGCCATGAAGTCCGCCGGCATAGCCGAACGCGATCTCCAGACGGCGGGTATCCAGATTGTCCCGCGCTACAACTACACGAACAAGCCGGACGGTAGCCAGCAGGCGGAGCTCATCGGCTATCAGGTCACGAACACGCTGTCGGTGCGCGTGCGCGACATAGACAAGACGGGAGAAATCCTCGACAAGGCCGTAAGTCTGGGCGTGAATCAGGGCGGCGATATCTCCTTCACCAATGACGACCCGTCCTCCACCCTGACGGAGGCTCGAAAGAAGGCGGTCGAGGATGCCGTCGCCAAGGCGAAAACACTGGCAGAAGCCGCCGGCGTCGATCTGGGCAGAATCATAGAAATCACTGACCAGAACATTCAGCCGGCGCCCATTCCTCTTCGCGCCAAGGCGTTCGACTCCGCCGCCTCCGCAGTCCCCGTGCAGGCGGGCGAGAACAGCTACAGGGTTCAGGTCACGGTCACTTTTGAGCTGAAATAGATTGATCGAAACGCCATCATCAAGGAAAAACCCGGCACGAAGGCCGGGTTTTTCATAAGCCGGTGTTCGCCCGGCTCAGTAATATCTGACGGGGCAACCGCGCTGGCGGCCAAAGGTTACCACCACCCGTTCGCCGAACTTGCGGCCGCTCACCTTGATCGTGCGGCGACCCTCATCAAAGATGCGCGCACGGTGCAGGCCCATGCGGCGCGCCTTGTCCAGCGCCTGGCCCGCCGTGCAGAAGCGCCGCCTCGGGCCTTCAGGGTACCAGCCCCGATGGACATTCCTGTCCCGCATGTGGGCACCGAAACGGGAATCCTGATGGCTTCCGAAATTGAGATAGATGCCTTCAGCCTGGGCAGTTGCCGGAGCCGCCGCCAGCGTGCCGATGCCGATAAGGGTTGCCAGGGCGGCGCTCTTCAGTATCCGGATCATTATTTTCTCCTTGGGGATATCCAGCCGACATTGACCATGCGTCGGCTTTTAAACCCTCTCCCCTGAACCGCCGGACAACCGCACATTCATGCGCCGTTCATGAAGCGGCCTCGCAGCAACGCCTGAATGACATCGCAGCATCGGGTTTCATGGCTCCTGTTCGAGAATATGGTCGAAATAGTCCTCGGGCTGGGCAAGATCCGCCTCGCTGGCCGTGACGACACCTTTCACGGACATGCCCGCCTCATGCACCGTGCGCGCGCTGCCCGAAACGAGAGGATGCCACCAATATAGATCATGCCCTTCCGCGATCAGCCGATAGGCGCATGTATGTGGCAGCCAATGGATGGTGCGTACGTTGGCCGGGGTCAGACCCACGCAGTCCGGCACCAGCGCCAGCCGGTTGGCATAGTCGCGGCAGCGGCAGGTGCCCGCGTCAAGCATCCGGCAGGCGACGCTCGTCCAGTGAATTTCGCCAGTGTCCTCGTCCTCGAGTTTTGACAGGCAGCACTTGCCGCAGCCATCGCACAGCGATTCCCACTCGGCAGCGCTCATCTCCTCAAGCGACTTGGTTTTCCAGAATGGCAGGTCCATGGTCGGCATGTGGACCCGCCCCCGCCCCGGGTCAAGCATCTTCACGCCTTTGCGACGCCGCGTCGCCATTCGTGGCAGGAAGCCACGATGCCGCCACCAAACCGCCGGCAACCCGCCCCCTGCGTGCCGTAGAGCCGGGCCGCGGGGAACCAAATCGGATACGGCCGGTTTCGGCATGGAAAGAATTTCATCAAGGAGACGATCATGAAACGCCAACCATGGATTTTGGCGGGCAGCGCGCTCGGCCTGCTGATGGCATCAGCACCGCTGGGCGCCTATCCCTTGCAGGGTGGCAATCTCAGCCAGGCGCTTGCGCCTTCCGCCGCCCGGCCGGTCATCCGCATCCAGGCCGAATGCCCGGAGGGCGTTTCAGCCGAAGATTGCGCCCGAGCACAAAACCGCCGTGTAAGGCGCGGCAACGATCAGGGTGAAGGTGCTGCACCGTCCGGCGAGGACGATGCCACGGAACGCAGGCGGCAGCGCCGTGAGCGACAGCAGCAACAGGAGGAGTCGGCCCCCGCCGAGCAGACGCCTGAGACCCAAGCCGCTCCCGCCGAACCGGAATCCTCGCCGCAGGAAGCCCCTGCAGAAGCCGAGCAGCCCCGCAGGCAACGCCAGCAGCAGGCCGAGCCTGCCCCCGCCCAAGAGCCGGCTCCGGCCGAAGAGCCCGCCCCGGCCCCTGCCGAGCAGGCGGCGCCCCAGCAACAGG
>QGUU01000032.1 GCA_003242525.1 Pseudomonadota bacterium
ATAGGCGAGGCCGGCTTCCTGCGACAGAGCATTGATGCAGTCGCGCGAGTAAAGCGCCAGCCGCAGTTTGGCCAGCGTATTGGTGCGCAGCCGCGCGGTGGTGCATTCGCGCAGGAAGCGCAATGTCCAAAGATAGAAATACGGGTCGGCGCGCAGGCGCACGCGTATGCCGAGATCGTGATTGAAAATGCCGCGGATGAAGGTTCTGAGCGCGGCGGGAGAGGCCCAGGCAGTCGCGTCTCCGGGCGAGACGAGGCCGGCATTGCAGTAGCTTGTGCCGCGCGCCACCGATTCGTGCCTTTCGATGACGGTGACCTCGTGGCCGTCCTTGGCGAGATAAGCGGCGGCCGCCGTTCCGACAACGCCGGCTCCGAGGACAGTAATTCTCATGGCGGTTCCCTGTCTGGACAGCCGGGCATGTTGCGCCGGCGGCCCTCAATAGCTCGGCCTGTCGCCGGTTTCGAGCCGGCAAACGATGGGCCAGTTCCAGTTTTCGCGTTTATTCGCGGGAAGAGTTCTTTTTGGAAAGAATGCGCTCCCAGGCAAGAGCGTCCCTGACGATGGCGTCGAGGTCGTCATAACGCGGCGACCAGCCAAGTTCGCTGCGTGCAAGGTCGGAATTGGCCACGACGGCTGCCGCATCGCCGGGGCGGCGATCGCCTGTGCGCACGTCGAAGTCGCGCCCGAAGACGCGTCGTACGGCGTCGATCACTTCAAGCACGGAATAGCCATGGCCGTAGCCGCAATTGGCCACCAGGCTCGCCCCGCCGTTGCGCAGCCGCTGCAGTGCCAGCCGGTGCGCCGCAACGAGGTCGCTGACATGAATGTAGTCGCGAATGCAGGTTCCGTCCGGCGTCGGGTAGTCCTTGCCGAAGATCTGCATGTAGGGGCGCTTGTCCAGCGCCGTCTCGCAAGCGACCTTGATGAGATGCGTGGCGCCCGGCGTCGATTGCCCGGTGCGCCCCTTCGGGTCGGCTCCGGCCACGTTGAAGTAGCGCAGGGCGGAGTAGCGCAGGCCATGGGCGGCTGCGGCATCGCGCAACATCCATTCGCTCATCAGCTTGGATGCGCCATAGGGTGATTCCGGCGCCAGGCGTGCGTCCTCGCGCACGGGCTCCATGCCCGCCCCGCCATAAACGGCCGCGGTGGAGGAAAATATGAAGTTCGCCACGCCGCCCTTCACGGCCGCTTCGATCAGCGCACGGGTCTTGCAGGTATTGTTTTCATAATAGGCGAGCGGATCGGCCACCGATTCCGGCACGATGATGGAGCCGGCGAAGTGAATGATGGCGTCCACCGCATGATCGCGGATGAGCGTGGCGACAAGGTCGCGGTCGGCAATATCGCCCACGACAAGCCTCGCTTCCGGCGGCACGGCCCAGTCGAAACCGGTTGAAAGGCGGTCGAGCACCACCACCTCCTCGCCGGCATCGAGCAGTTCCCAGACCATGTGGCTGCCGATGTAGCCCGCACCGCCCGTTACCAAGACAGACATGACACCCTCGTTCGAATGGATCTTTCAGCCCGGATCGCTGCAGCCCTAGCAGAAAACCCTTAAGAAGCGATGGCGCCAGCGAATGCCCGTAAGGCCGCCTTTCGGAAAGCCGTTCGCAGGCTGGGCGGGCGTGGCATTTTGACCGATCTGCCGCAATGGACGGTCCCCAGGAGCAGGATTATGATCCGGCGCCAAAATCAGGAAGACAAAATGAACTATCAGCGCTTCTTCGAGGATGCGATCGATCAGCTTCACGCAGAGCGACGATACCGCATCTTCGCCGATATCGAGCGCATCGTAGGCCGCTTTCCCCGCGCAATCTGGCGCGCTAACGGGCGGACCGAAGAGATCACCATATGGTGCTCGAACGACTATCTGGGCATGGGCCAGCATCCCGCGGTCATTGCCGCGATGCAGCAGGCGGCAGGCGGCATGGGCACCGGCGCCGGCGGCACGCGTAACATCTCCGGAAACAACCATCCGCTGGTCGAGCTGGAGCAGGAACTTGCCCAACTGCACGGCAAGGAGGCCGGGCTGGTCTTCACCTCTGGCTTCATTTCCAATGAGGCGGCGATTTCCACCATTGGGCGTCTTCTGCCGAACTGTCTCATCATCTCCGACGAATTGAACCACGCCTCCATGATCGAGGGGGTTCGGCGCTCCGGTGCGGAGAAGAAGATATTCCGCCACAATGACGTGGCGCACCTGGAGAGCATCCTTCAGGCGGCCGGACGCGATCGCGCCAAGCTGATCGTGTTCGAGAGCGTGTACTCCATGGACGGTGACATCGCGCCTATCGCGGAGATTGCCGATCTCGCCGAGAAGTACAACGCCATGACCTATATCGACGAGGTCCATGCCGTTGGCATGTATGGCCCGCATGGCGGCGGCATTACGGAGCGGGAGGGGCTGGCTCACCGCATCGACGTGATAGAGGGCACGCTGGCCAAGGCATTCGGCACGCTGGGTGGCTACATCACCGGCCGGCAGAGCGTGATCGACGCGGTGCGATCTTATGCTCCGGGCTTCATCTTCACGACGGCGTTGCCGCCGGCCGTTGCCGCAGCAGCCACCGCGGCCATTCGCCATCTGAAGTCATCCCATGTCGAGCGCGACGCGCAAAAGCGGCAGGCGGCACGCACGAAACAGGTATTGTCGGATGCCGGCCTGCCGGTAATGGAAACGCCGACCCATATCGTGCCGGTTCTGGTTGGCGATCCGGAACTGTGCAAGATGGCAAGCGACCGCCTGCTCGGCGTTCACGGCATCTATATCCAGCCGATCAACTATCCCACCGTGCCGCGCGGAACGGAGCGGTTGCGCATCACGCCCACGCCGTTCCACTCCGACGCCCTGATAGAAGACCTGCGCGACGCACTGGTCGAAACCTGGAATGCGCTCGGCATTTCCTGGGGCGGAGAGGAACGCCCGGCCGTTGCCGAGAACGATCGCGTCGTCCCGCTGCTGGTCCCCAAGTCAGGCGGCTGACTGCGGCCTCAGGAAGCCAGCCGCCGGATCTCGTCGGGCTTAGACTTTCCTGGCAAGCAGGTCGCGTATCTCGGTCAGCAGCGCGACATCCGCAGGCGGAGGGGCGGCTTCCTCTGCGGGCTTTTCGCGCTCGATTCTCTTGCGGATATTGTTCACCATCTTGACCATGAGGAAGATGATCCAGGCCAGGATGAGGAAGTTGAGCAGAACGGTGATGAAGCTGCCATAGGCGAACACCGCGCCCTGCTCCTTCGCGGCGTCCAGGCTGGTGGCGGTCACGCTGGAGGAGAGAGGCAGGAAGTAGTTGTTGAAGTCGAGCCCACCCAGGATGGCGCCGACGATCGGCATGATTATGTCGTTGACCAGGGAATCCACGATCCTGCCGAATGCGGCTCCGATGATGACGCCCACGGCCAGGTCCATCACGTTGCCCCTGGAAATGAATTCCTGAAATTCTTTCAGCATCAATCCCTCCTCTGACAGGCCCCGCCACCATGGTGGAGCCCACCGTGAACATGTGCAGGATAGGAAAAAAGCGCATGTCACGCCATTGCGAAATTGCGTGACGGTTGAAGTGCGGCGCCGGCGGTGTACCGAACTGCATGGCTGGTCTGAGATGCTTCGCCCAAGGTTCAATGGACAGTGCCGCCGGCCTGTGCTTGCCTTTGCCTGCCGGCGCGGTCCGGCACAAGGAAATTGAAAACGTGCTTGGCTGGTTGATCGTCACTTCGGCCATTCTGTACGTGACGATGCTCTTTGCCGTCGCGAGCGTCGGCGATCGTCATGCCGAGCGCCGGGGCCCGATCTCATCGCGGCCCTACATCTATTCGCTCAGCCTTGCGATCTACTGCACGTCCTGGACGTTCTTCGGCTCCGTCGGTCTCGCATCGGAAAGGGGACTGGAGTTCCTGACGATTTATGTCGGACCCTTCCTCATCTTCGTTTTCGGTTTCCCTCTTCTCAAGCGCATCATAAAGCTGGCCAAGGCCGAGAAGATAACTTCGATCGCCGATTTCCTGGCCGCGCGCTACGGCAAGAGCTTCGCGGTTGCCTCGGTGGCCACGATCATCGCCACGGTGGGCGTCATTCCCTATATCGCGCTGCAATTACGCTCCATCGCCGGGTCCATCGGGCTGATGGTGTCGTTCTACTCGCCAGACGCCCTGTCCGACGAGTTCGTCTATCTTCATGTAGCCTTCGTGGTGGCGCTTCTGCTGGCCGTCTTCGCCGTGCTTTTCGGCACGCGTCACACCGATGCCACCGAGCACCAGGACGGGCTCGTACTGGCCATGGCAGTGGAGTCCGTAGTCAAGCTGACCGCCTTTCTCGCCGTAGGCGTTGCCATCACTCTTTTCATGCTGCAAAGGCCCACCGGCCTCATGGAGAAGATGCTCGCCAATGAACAGGTGCAGGCTTCCCTGGCCTATGAAACATCGCCCACCACCTGGATCGTGCTGACCATGCTGGCGGCATTCGCCATAATCATGCTGCCGCGCCAGTTCTACGTGACGATCGTGGAAAATCGCAGCGAGAAGGAGCTGCGGACGGCCCGTTGGGTGTTTCCCCTCTATCTCGTTCTGATCAATCTTTTCGTGGTCAACATCGCGTTTGCCGGGCTGGTCCTGGTTGGGCCGAGCGCCAGCGCCGATCTCTATGTGCTTGCAACGCCCCTCATCAACGGGCGCGACGTGATGGCGATGATCGCCTTCATCGGCGGCCTTTCCGCGGCCACTGCGATGGTGATCGTGGAGAGCGTGGCGCTGTCCATCATGATCTCCAACGACCTTGTCATTCCGCTGGCGCTGCGCCGCCTGCTCAGGCCGAGCATGGCCGAACGGGAAGATTGGTCAAGCAACATTCTCCTTATCCGCCGCGCCGCCATCTTCTGCATCCTGTTCGCCAGCTTCCTCTACTATCTGGAAATGGCTGACAACGTGCGGCTTGTCGCCTTTGGCCTCATTTCCTTCGCCGCTATCGCCCAGTTCGCCCCGGCTTTCATCGGCGGGCTGGTCTGGCGCGGCGCAAATGCGAGAGGGGCCGCGCTCGGCATGGCGGCGGGCATCATCGTCTGGGCCTATACGCTGTTCATTCCAACCCTGCTTCCGCCCGATACGCCGTTTCTCCTGAACGGGCCCTTCGGGCTGGCTGCGCTCCGGCCTGGCGGGCTTTTCGGCACGAGCGGCGATTCATTGAACCATGGCGTGCTGTGGAGCCTGGCCGTCAACATGGCCTTCTACATAATGGGATCGCTCTCGCGAGAGTCAAAGCCGCGCGAACGAATACAGGCGGCGATCTTCGTGCCGCGGGAACCGGCGCCGATGCCCAGTCTGCGCCGGTTCCGCACCAGTGTCACCGTCAACGACCTCAAGGACACGATCGGCCGTTATCTCGGCGTGGAGCGGACGGAACGATCCTTTCAGTCCTTCGAACAGCACGAGGGCCGGTCGCTTCCGGGCCACGCACCGGCCAGCATGGAACTGATCCGTTTCGGCGAACAGCTGCTGGCGAGCGCCGTCGGCTCATCCTCCGCCCGTCTCATCCTTTCCCTGTTGGTGCAGCGCCACGACCGCGCGTCGAAAGACGCCTACCGGCTGCTGGACGACGCCACCGAGGCGCTTCAGCACAATCGGGGTCTCCTGCAGACCGCGCTTGACCAGATGGATCAAGGCATAACCGTTTTCGACAGGGACCTGAAGCTGATCTGCTGGAACCGGCAGTATCGACTCCTGTTTGGCCTGCCGGATGAAATGGGGCAGGTGGGTGTGTCGCTCGACCGCATATTGCATCATCTGGCCGAGCGCGGGGAGATCACGGCGGATGAGGCGCTGAAGGCGCTCGACAGGCTGACGGTATTCGAAAGCGCCTGGCAGATGGAACTGAAGGTCAGCGGCCGCACGCTCGAACTGCGTTCCAATCCCATGCCCGACGGCGGAATCGTGGCTACCTATGCGGATATTTCGGCCAGCGTCGCGGCCGACCTTGCCCTGAAGCGGGCGAACGAAACCCTGGAACTGCGGGTTCGCAGGCGGACTGCGGAATTGACCCGCGTGAACGAGGAACTGGCACAGGCCCAGGCGCTTGCGGAAGAGGCCAATCTCAGCAAGACGCGCTTTCTGGCTGCGGCCGGCCACGACATCCTGCAACCGCTCAATGCCGCGCGGCTCTACTGCGCATCTCTTATGGAAAAGTCCGCGAGCGGTCCCGTCGCCCAGGCGGCCGCCAACATAGAATCGGCCCTGGAATCGGTGGAGACGATCCTCGGCGCCGTGCTGGACATTTCCCGTCTGGATGCCGGTGCACTGAAGCCTGAGCCCACGACTTTCCGCCTCGATGGCCTGCTGCGGCAGATCGGTACCGATTTCCGCCCCCTTGCTGCGGAGAAGCGCCTGGAACTGCGGATCGTCGGGTCGTCTCTAATGGTCCATACGGACCGTAACCTGCTGCGGCGCCTGATACAGAACCTCGTTTCAAACGCGATCAAATATACGCGGCAAGGCCGCATTCTGGTGGGCGTGCGCCGCCGCGGCCAACTCGCCGAAGTGCAGGTCATCGACACAGGCATCGGCATAGCCTCCGAGAAGCTCAACACTGTATTCAGGGAGTTTACCCGCCTTGAGGAGGGCGCACGCGAGGCGGAGGGACTGGGGCTCGGCCTGTCCATTGTGGATCGCATTGCCCGTGTCCTGCGCCTGGAGCTGCGCCTGTTTTCCAGGCCTGGCAAGGGCACCGGCTTTTCGGTGATCATGCCGGTCGCCGAAAACAGCGAGAACGAGGAGAAGCGACCACGCCAGCGGGTGCCGTCCGCGGTGAACCTGGAAGGCCTCAATGTGTTCTGCATAGACAACAACGTCCGCATCCTCGAAGGCATGCGCGTGCTGATCGAAGGTTGGGGCTGTCGGGTAGTGACTTATTCCAACCTGGATCAGATCAAGGCCGAGGGCAATGGCGCCGTGGCGCCGGATATAATCCTGGCCGACTATCATCTGGACCGAGGAACCGGTTTCGACGCGATTGCCATGTTGCGCGAGCTATATGGCGAAGAAACCCCGGCCGTTCTTGTCACGGCCGATCGCTCCAGCGAGGTGCGCGCTGCGGCCTCGAACCTGGATGTTCCCGTCATCAACAAGCCGCTGAAGCCCGCCGTGCTGCGTTCCACCATGGCCAGGGCGAGGCGTTCGTCCCACGCGGCGGCGTGAGATCGGATCAGTCGCTTGCCTGGAGCGGGTCGCCTCCCATCTTTGCCAGGCGAATGACAGCCTGTGTTCGGCTATCGACGCCGAGCTTCTGCAGCACGGCCGAGACATGCGCCTTGATGGTCGCTTCCGAAACGCCGAGCTCATAGGCGATCTGCTTGTTGAGCAGGCCTTCCGCCAACATGGCAAGAACTCTCGTCTGCTGGGGCGTTAGCGTTTGCAGCCGTTTGATGAGGTCGGAGATTTCCGGATCGTGCTCGACGCCCAGATCAAAGCCGATGGGTGCCGCTATGTCGCCGTCCAGCACCGTCTGCACCGCATCCCTGATCTCTTCCATGCTGGCGGACTTGGAAATGAAGCCTGACGCGCCGAGATCAAGCGCGCGCCGGATCGTGGCCGGATCGTCATGCGCAGAGATCACCACCATCGGCACGGTGGGATGAATGCCACGCAAGGAGATCAATCCAGAAAGACCGCTCGCGCCCGGCATGGACAGGTCGAGCAACACCAGGTCGATGTCCTCATGCTCCTGCACCAGCGCCTTGGTGCTCTCGAAGTCGCCGGCCTCATAAATCGCACTGATATTGCCGATGCCGGCGAGCGCTTCCTGAAGGGCACCGCGAAACAGAGGATGGTCGTCGGCGATGACAAAGCTGTAGCCTGCCGGCAATGTTTCCCTCCCCCGTCGCGCCATCATGATCCAGAGACGCTGCGAGGGATTATGCGAGGCTGGCAGTGCTTTTCAAGCAGCAAAACTCGGCCAGGCTATTTGACAGGCGCCGCTCAGGTCTTCTGGGGGGCGGGATCTTCCTTGCTCATGTCCCTGACGATGTCCATGAAGCTGCGCAGGAAGCGTTCCATGTAGCCTATCGTCCGGTTGAATTCCTCCTCGCTGGGGAGGCTGGATTCCAGCTTCGCGGCAAGAGAATTCTCCAGTTTGGAGACGCGCTCGTCGAGCGCTTTCACCTGATCTTGCAGCCGCTCGATTTCCTCCTGAAAGGCGGTGCGCTCATCTGCCGCCGCGCGGCATACCAGTTGTGCGCCCTTTTCTTCACAGATGGACATGGCGCCGGTTTGCGTGTCCATCCGAACGAAGCCGTCATTTGATTTTTCCAGCCTGTAGCGCTGGGCGTCCTGAGCGTGTGCGCCTGCGCCAGCCAGGAGGGCTGCTGTCAGGGTAATAGAGACGAAGAAACGCCTGGGATGCATGGTTCCCTCCATTGGGACTGCGGGCGGCATCTTGCACACTCTTTGTGCCGGAAATGAGGACAGGCGGTTTCCTGCTCTTTTCGCGGCCGCTCACAGGCACTATAGCGCGTGCATGTCCGGAATTGTCTACAAGATCGCGCCGCGGGCGCTCTGGCGCGAGGCCGAGGCCGCGGGTCGCTTCCTCGGCGCGCCGGTCGACCATGCGGACGGCTTCATCCACTTTTCGACAGCAGGGCAGGTTCGTGAGACAGCGGCGAGGCATTTTGCCGGCCAAAATGATTTGCTGCTGATCGCCATCGATGCAGGCTGCCTCGGATCTGCCTTGAAATACGAACCCTCGCGCGGCGGCGCATTGTTTCCCCACCTTTATGCGCCGCTTCCACTGGAGGCAGTGCTCTGGGTTCGACCCTTGCCATTGGGCGACGACGGCGCGCATATTTTTCCGCCACTGGAGGAAGAATGACCTTGCTGGACCGGTTGGGCGGCGCTCTCCTGTTCCGGCTCGATCCGGAAACGGCGCATGGCCTTTCCATCGCTGCCTTGCGCTGTGGCCTGCCGGTTGGCACCCCACCCGCACCAGACCCGAAGCTTTCTGTCAGCATTGCCGGGCTGCATTTCCCGAATCCTCTAGGCATGGCAGCCGGCTACGACAAGAACGCGGAAGTGCCGGACGCGTTGATTGCGCTGGGTTTCGGCTTTGCCGAAGTGGGCACGATCACGCCGCGGCCGCAGCCCGGCAATCCGCGGCCACGCATCTTCCGCCTTGAGGCAGACAGGGCAGTGATCAATCGGCTGGGCTTCAACAATGAGGGCCACGATGCAGCCGAACGTCGCCTTGCGGCGCGGAAGGGCAGGCGGGGTATCATCGGCGTCAATATCGGAGCCAACAAGGATAGCGCCGATCGTTTTGCCGACTACGAGCAGGGCGTTGCCCGCTTTGCTCCGCTTGCCTCCTATCTCACGGTGAACATCTCCTCGCCGAACACGCCCGGCCTGCGCAACATGCAGGCGCGGGAACAGCTTGCCGAGCTGCTGGCGCGGGTCATGGAGGCGCGCGAAAAGGCAACCGCGCGACCGCCAGTATTCCTGAAGATCGCGCCGGATCTCGTTGAGGCCGAGCTGGCGGACATAGCGGCGGAAGTGGTCGACAAGGGCGTGGAAGGCGTCATCGTTTCCAACACGACAATTTCCCGGCCGCCGCTCAGATCGGCAGCTCACGCGGGCGAGAGCGGGGGCCTGTCCGGCCGGCCGCTGTTCGAACGCTCGACCGCCGTGCTTGCCCGCATGCGAAGGCTGCTTGGGCCGCGGATCGCTCTTGTGGGGGTCGGCGGCGTGGACAGCGCCGAGGCGGCCGCGGAAAAGATCCGGGCCGGAGCGGATCTGGTGCAGCTTTATACCGGCATGATCTATGGCGGCCCCTCCCTGCCTGGTCGGATCGTCAGGGATCTGTCAGCCATCGTTGCGCGTGAGGGCCTGCCTTCGATTGCGGCGCTGCGCGATACGCGACTAGCAGAATGGACTGGACGGCCGCTATAGTATGGGCTCGAAAGCCTTGCTGGCACGTCGCGGCAGCATGAGCAGCAGGCTCACTCCTCGAATGAGCAGGAAGACGTGGAGTGTCGCCCACAGGCCTGCATTGCCGAAGGCTGGCACCAGAGTCAAAAGCGCCGCCACGAAGGCCAGCAGGGACAGCAGCATCATGTTGCGCATGTCGCGCGACCATGTGGCGCCGATGAAGACACCGTCCATCTGGAATGCCAGAACGCCTGAAACGGCCGTAAATGCGGCCCAGGGCAGGTAGGTTTCGCTCAGCGCGCGCACGTCCGGCGCCGTGGTGACGAGGGCGACGAGCCTCTCGCCACCGGCCAGAAGCGCGAGGGTTGCCGCTCCCGCCAGCGCAAAGCCCCAGACCAGGGTCAGCTTTATGGCGCGGCGGAAGGAATCCTTTGCCCGGGCTCCGATGGCGCGGCCGGCAAGCTGCTCAGCGGCAACGGCGAAGCCATCCAGGAAATAGCCAGCGAAGAGGAAGAAATTCATCAATACCGCGTTGGCTGCCAGGGTCGTGGTGCCGAACTGGGCTCCCTGTCGGGTAAACAGCGCAAAGGCGGCAAGCAGCGCGAAGGAGCGGATCATGATGTCCCGGTTGAGCGACAGCATGGCCAGCAGCGCCGGTGCATGGAAAAGCCGGCCGCGAGGCAGCCGCGGAGAGGCCCGGAAGCGGCGCGCTACGATTGCAAGACCGATGAGCATGGCAATGGCCTCGCCGATGACGGTTGCCCAGGCGACTCCCGCCACTCCCCAGCCCAGTTCCAGCCCCAGGATGATGCAAAGCGTGATGTTGCAACCGTTGAGGATGATCTGCAGCAGCAGGCCGAGGCTGCCTTCACCGCGCCCAAGGACATAGCCGAGAATGGCGTAGTTCATGAGTGAGAGCGGCGCGGCGAGCATCCGGATGCGGACATAGATATCGATCGTCTCGCTTACCCTCGGACCGCCGTCGATGAACCATTGGCCGGCCAACGATATTGCCGGAGACAGGGCCGCGAGAAGGATGCCGGCGGCCAGTGCGATAAGGACCGCGCGCCAGAACACGGCCTGCTCCTCCAGCGTGTCACCGCGCCCGAAGGCTTGCGCCACCAGCCCTGTCGTGCCCGAGCGCAGGAAATTGAAGGTCGTGAAGACGACGTCGAAGATCAGCGCGCCGGCCGCAAGCCCGCCGAGCAGCGCGGCATCGCCGAACTGGCCGACGACCGCCGTGTCCGTCAGGCCGAGCAGCGGCGTCGTCAGATAGGCCAGCGTCATTGGAACCGCTATCGCGAGTACGGAGCGGTTGGTCACGCTAAAGGAGCGCGCTTCAGGCTGCGACCTGTTCACGACCTTGGCCCTGGCCGGTTCGCGATCATGAGTTTGTACGCCACGAAGGCGCAGGACCTTCGCCTTCCCATGGTGACGCCGACCCGGCGCGCGGGCCGGAAGCCGGCGGCTTCATGCTGGCCATCATCTTCACTGCCGGTAGTTGATGATGCGGATCAACAGGAACACTGGCACGACGATCACGGCGCCGAGCAGCATGTAGTCTGCAAACCTGCCAAATGCGTGGAAGCCCAGGTGCCAGATGTCGAGGAAGAAGTTGCGCACGCCATACACCACATCCCAGGGCGACCAGCCGAAGGCGCTCATCACCAATCCGACGATGAAGGAGATGACGATGAGCTTGAGGAGCGTGCGCAGCGGGGAATCGCCTAGGAAACGCGTCAGCACGGGCAAGCGAAAGCCTCCGGTTGCAGGGAGCCGACTGATACGCATTTCGGCCCGCCTCTTCAACAGTCCCGTACCCGCCGCCAGCGCTTTGATGTTGCCGCAAGGCCCAAGCTCATGATAACGAAACGCGGGCGCGCGGGTATGATGTAATGGTAGCCTGTCAGCTTCCCAAGCTGAACGCGCGGGTTCGATTCCCGCTACCCGCTCCAGTCAACCTCTTCATGTTCCTCTCAACCCATGTCCGTGCCTGTTTCCGACCAGCTTGACTGGCTATGGAAGGCGCGGGAAGAAGCATCACGCAGCGGCAGCCAGGTGAATGCGGCTGTGCGCTTACCACACCC
>QGUU01000033.1 GCA_003242525.1 Pseudomonadota bacterium
CCAATAGGCTTGCCTGGGGCCAGAACAGTGGGCAGCAGGCCCGGATCCAGGCCCGTCCGGTCCACCCAGTCAGGCCAATCCCTTGCGACCGGGTCGTAACCGGTCTTGAGGGCATTGTTTTCATCGCTCACGTCGAAGCGACCCGAGAACCTGCCGGCAATCCAGTCGGCCTGGTGGATGATGTGCCGGACGCCGTCGTACCGGGAAAACTCCAGGGCCTTGGCAAGTCCGGATGTTGGCCCGTGGGCTGCGCTGGTTGGCGGCGCGAGAGCAGCTATGTGGTCCAGCATTGCCTGATCCTGGACCACGTCGTTGTACATCATGGCGGCTGCCTGCGGCGTGCCCGCCCCGTCTACCGCCAAGATCGTGCCGGACGTGCCATCCACCGCAATTGCCCTGACCGCCGCCGGGTCGACCTGCGACAACAAGGCTGAAAGCGCCGTCTCCACCGCCGCCCGCCACACGAAGGGATCGCGGCTGTCGGTTCCATGCGCATCCATGCGCGATTCCGACCTGGCGACCGTCTCGAAGCCGGCATCCATTGCAAGGACCCGCGCCCCCGACGTGCCGACATCTATGCCGATGGCAAGTCCCGTCGTCATGGCATGTACACCTTGCGCGGATCACTTCGGCGGAACGGCGAAGCCGCGTTCGCGATATGTGAGGAGGGTCGCTTCACGCTCTTACGGTTCAGCATGGGCTTATAGGCGGCATTCCGGCCATGAACCGCCTTATTTCCTCGGCGCATCGCTGGGCTGCATAGGTCACCGTCTTCACCGATGCACCGGCAATATGGGGGGTGAGGGTCACATTCGGCAGCTTCAACAACTCCCAATCAGAAGGCACGGGCTCGACGGCAAACGTATCCAGCACGGCGCCGCCAAGATGTCCGCTGGCGAGCGCGGCATGAAGCGCATCGTAATCCACCAACGGCCCCCGGGCCGTGTTCACGAGCAGAGCGCCCGGCTTCATCCGGGCCAACGTCTCGGCGTTGATGAAATGGCGGGTTTCATCCGTCACGCGCGCATGTAATGTCACGACGTCGGCTTCAGCAAGCAGTTGATCGAAACCCGCAAGACAAACGCCTGCGCTGCGATCCTCCCCGGAGAGCTGCACATAGGGGTCGGCGACCAATATGCGGCTGCCGAATGCCCTCAGAAGCCGCACCACCCGCGTGCCAATCGCGCCATAGCCGACGACGCCCACGGTCAGTTCGCTCAGTTCCCTTCCGGTGCGGTCGGCGCGGTAGAGGTCTCCGCGCCATTCGCCACGTCTCATCGTCTCGTCACCCAAGCGGATGAGCCGCGTCTCGCTCAATATGGCGCCTATCGTGAACTCGGCCACCGCGCTGGCATTGCGGCCTGGCACGTTGACGACCCTGACGCCGCGCTGCCGGGCAGCCTCCACATCTATGTTGACGGGCCCGCCGCGCGACACGGCAATCATTCTGAGGCTCGGAAGCCGGCTAAGCATGGCGGACGACATTGGCGCAAGATGCGTTACCAGTATCTCCGCGTCGCCGACGAAATCTACCACGTCGTCGGCGCTGCCAAAATATTCCTTCAGGCCGTCCATGCCCGCCACGGCATAACCATGCTCCATAGGCTCATCCGGCCAGGCATCCTCCCGCAGCCTGATGTCGTGCCCGCTGCCGCAGGCCTTCTCGATCTCGGTCCCGAAGACCTGCGGCAACATGAAACGATCGCCGATGACCGCAATCCTGCGCGACGTCATGGCCGCTCCCGAACCGTTTGGCCGTTCCCCTGCCGTGCAGCCGCAAGCGAGCGCCATACCGGCTGCAATCCCCTACGTGCCGCAACATAGGAGTCGAACAGGGTGCTGTAATGTGCGGCCAGCTTCGGGTCAGGTTCCTCCGCCTCGCCAAGCAACGGGTCGACCCATCGGTCCGCGCAGTCATCCATCGTCGCGAACTCGCCAATCGAGACTGCGGCGATCATCGCGGCGCCGGCAGCGCCGGCTTCCGCACGCTGGCTGGTTCTTATTCGCGTTCCAAGAACTGCCCCCAGCACGGCGCGAACAACCGGGCTGCGTGCCGCCCCTCCAGTGAGCCTGACTTCTTCCGGGAGCGGCCCCATGGCGGCGTAGCAATCGCGCACGGCAAAACCGATGCCCTCGATAACGGAACGGACGAGGTCTGCGAAACCGTGCCGCTGCGAGATCCCGATGAAGCCGGCACGGGCATTGCCATCGACAAATGGACCTCGTTCGCCTGCTTCGGAAATGAAGGGTTGGAACAGGATCGACCCGGGCTCCGCTCCGGCGATCCAGCCGTCGATGAAATCGATCAGTTCCTCGCGCACGACCCGGCTTCCCTGCGATGCCAGAATGTCCTGAGCGAGTCCCAGAACCCAGTCTATGTTCAGCGTGGCGGCGAGGCTGGACTGCAGCTGCGCATAGGTTTCCGGGGCCGGCATGCACATCGTGTATCCCGTGGCATCGTCGTTGAGCTGTACCGCATCGGCAGAGGTGACAAGACGCATGTTCATGCCCGTCGAGCCGATGATGGTGCATCCCGGCTTGGCCTTGCGGTCAAGCAGCCCGGCTCCCAGGCCGGTGCAGACGACATCGATGTAGCCGAGCACCACCGGCGTGCCGGCGCCAAGCCCGATCAGGTCGGCCGCCTCTTGCGAGAGCGGGGCGTATTCACGCGTCCCATCGACGATTGGAGGAAGCAGGTGGCGCAGGCTCTCCAGCCCAAGCAGGCGGATGACCTCGTCGCTGTAATCGCGAGTCCGGAAATCTCCGAAGGTAAAGCACCCTTCCGATGGATCGGTAGCGCGCTCTCCGGTAAGCTTGAAATAGAGCCAGTCCTTGCAATGGAACGCCGTGGCGGCACTCTGCAGGCGCTCGGGCATATGCCGCAGTATGTGCATCAGTTGCGCGCCCTGCTGGCAGGCAGCGAGGCCCGTGGCGGTTCTCTCGAACCGGGCCCGGTCGTCCGGGCTCGCACGCATCCCCTCAACGGTTGCGGCGGCGCGGGCGTCCAGCCACAGCCAGGCCGGACCAACCGGCTCGCCCCTGCTGTCGATGAGCCACGTGCCGTCGCCCTGCCCCGTCACTGCGATCGCGGCCGTCCGGCGCGCAAGATCGGGCAATTTTTCCACCAGCCGGCGCAAGGTGCCGACCGTATCCGCCCAGGTGCGCGCGAGATCCTGCTCGGCCCCGCCGTCTGGCAGGATTGCATAGCTGTTGGGCGTTGACGCCGCAGCGATCTGCGCCCCCGCAAGGTCGAATGCGACAGCCTTTATGATCGATGTGCCCGCATCAATTCCGATGATTACGTCACGCATGAATTCGGCGTCCTTTGACGATCATCCCCTACAACCTCCTGGCGGGCGCAGCCGGCCACACATTACCATTTCGCGCAGGCCCACCGGGAAAACTAGTCTCGGAGTGCTCGCAAAACCACCCGCACCTGTTACGGTGAAATTTTTGGCATGTTTTGCAAAAAAATTCCGCCTTCGTCAAAATCGGTGCTTCGGCGGCCTCTATCAAGGCAATGCAATGGAAAGCTTCGAGCGGTGACACCGGCTTCATCGACCTTCGGCCCCTGCCGCAGCATCCCGGACACGCCAGAGGTTTTGCCATGCAGCCTTGGCAGCGGCCGAAGGGGGCTTGCTAAGCGAGAGCCGAGCGCTTAAACGTCCGCCGCGAGCGGGCGATTAGCTCAGTTGGTAGAGCGCTTCGTTTACACCGAAGATGTCGGGAGTTCGAGTCTCTCATCGCCCACCATTCCAAGCCTTGACTTCCAAGGAAATGGCGCTGACCGTCCAGGCAGTTGCCGCAGATGTCGCAGGCCAACTCCCTGCCATATCCGATCGTTGGCATCAGATGCCCTGCTGGTTCAACGGGCCCGAGTGATGGAAGCACTCTCGAATTGGTTCAGCCGGCGCCAGTTCATCAACTTGCCTGCGCATCGCGCGGCATCGCTGCGCCGGCACGGCAATTCCGTCACGACAAGAACGATCCATCCGCGGCCATTTTATTCGTAGAGAGACGTTGAGGTCTTTGCTAGCTTCCCGCGCAACGCGCGCTGGCGCAGAAACTGCAAGGGACTAAGTCATGAAGGGAATCGGCCTGAGCCGGTCTGTCCGGATCGTTTCGTTTGTATTGGCGCTGGCCGGCGCATTCGCCATTCTCCCGCCTGGCCCTCAGGTCCGGGCGCAAACATTGCTGGACGATTTTATCCAAGGGCTCAAATATGAACTGATCGGCACCTGGAAGGCCGATCGGCTCAACGAGATCCTGAAAAGGGATTTTCCCGATTTCTCCGGAGTGCCGGTGGAGTACACGCCAGCGCGCAATGATGTTCGGCTCTATCGTGTCCGCTATGACTCGGTGGTCCCCGAACAAGGCAACCGGCCAATACGCACGTCCGGGCTCGTTGCCGTTCCCGATGTGGAGGGCGGAGAATTTCCGCTCGTGTCCTACCAACATGGAACGGTCTATGGAAAGGAAGAGGTCCCTTCGATGCCGGAGCACTCGCCCGAAACCCAACTCATGATCGCCCAGTTCGCCGGCCAGGGCTATATCGTCATTGGCGCCGACTATTTCGGCATGGGCGACTCCACCGAGCCCGAAGGTTACATGGTCAAGGGAAGCCATCAGCAGGCGACGGTGGACATGTTGCTCGCCGGCCAGAAGGTGATCCGCGAGCTTGGTTTCCAGACAGGCGACCTGTTTTTGGCCGGCTGGTCACAGGGCGGCTTCGTCACCATGGCACTGCTGGAAAAGCTGGAGGAGTTCGGCATACCGGTTGCTGCAGCGGCCACGGCATCCGCGCCGATCGACCTGTCTGCCGCGATGAAAGGCATGCTCTTTTTTCCGCGCGAGATCGACGCTCCCTGGATTGGCACAACCTTCATCCTGTCGTCCTTCGCTTACGAACACTATTATGATGTGCCGGGTCTTGCCGCATCCGTCATCAAGCCCGAGCACTACGAAGTTGCGCGGAAAGCCTATCTGCGCGAACCGTTCGACGTGGCCGAAATTCCGATGGATTTGAGGGAACTGCTGCGCCCGGAGCTATTTGAACCCGGTTACTTCCACTCCAGCTTGTTCGGACGCCTGATGACCAACACTCAAGCCTATCGCCGTATCTTCCGCACGCCCGTTCGCAACTATTACGGCGACGCGGATGAAGCGATCCCGGTGGGCATTGCCCGGCTGGCTATGGTCTATCAGCAGAGTCTCGGGGCAGGCAATGAGATGGTGCAGGCCATCTCTACCGGCAGCACCGATCATCGCGGCACCTATGCCGTTGCCGTGCCGAAGTGGAAAAGCTGGTTCGACGAACTGGCGCAGTGAGAAGCCGGGGAGTGGCCGGTCGGTCAATTCGTGAAAGGCCGGCGGAAGCGGAACTTGCGTGGCGTGACCATGACACTCGAAGCAAGTGAGCGTGATCACGGCAGGCGCCGGCCATTCTCGTAACCCTGAAAGCGGCCGGCTGGCCGCCTGCGACATGCGCGGTATGTCGGCGCGATGACCATATCGGGTCCCGTTGCGGCCCCGTGCAGCCTCGCCTGCCCCTAACCGCTTCCAGAACGCTCCCGCGTGCCCTCTCCCTGGCCGCACTTCCAGTCCATACCGCCACCTCATCACAAATTGACAGACCCCGGGCCGGCTCAGGGAACAAACCTTCTTGCAAATAGTTCTCATTTGCGGCAAGACTCGCTTATCTGATCGAAAATCAAATGCACACCTGGAGGCATTTATGCCTGTAAACCAAGGCCGCTCGAAGGTGGTCGCAGCAATGGGAGCTATTTTTGCCACCTTGCTCATGGCCATGTCGGCCACCGCACAGGAACAATTCAAGGCCGTGACCACCTTTACGGTCATTGCAGACATGGCACGAAACGTCGCCGGCGATGCTGCGGTCGTGGAATCGATCACCAAACCGGGAGCCGAAATTCACAACTATGCGCCGACGCCCGGCGATATCAGGCGTGCGCAGGGCGCGCAGCTCATCTTGTGGAACGGTCTCAACCTCGAAGTCTGGTTCGAAAAATTCTTCCAGAACCTCCACGATGTCCCCAGCGTTGTCGTCTCGGAAGGCATCGAACCTATCGGCATTACGGAGGGCCCCTATTCGGGCAAGCCCAATCCGCACGCATGGATGTCGCCGGCCAATGCGCTCATCTATGTCGACAACATACGCGACGCATTCGTCGCTCACGATCCGGCAAACGCCGAGGCCTACAAGGCCAATGCCGAGGCCTACAAGCAGAAGATCCGGGAGACGATCGAGCCGATCCATGAAAAGATCGAGGCCATTCCCGCCGACAAGCGCTGGCTGGTATCGAGCGAGGGCGCCTTCTCCTACCTGGCGCGGGATTTCGGCCTGAAGGAACTATATCTTTGGCCGATCAATGCAGATCAGCAAGGGACGCCTCAGCAGGTTCGCAAAGTCATCGACGCTGTCACGGCGAACAGGATTCCCGCCATTTTCAGCGAAAGCACCGTGTCGGACAAGCCGGCAAAACAGGTGGCGCGTGAAACCGGCGCACATTATGGCGGCGTGCTCTATGTCGATTCCCTCAGCGAGGCGGATGGGCCCGTACCCACCTATATCGACCTGCTGCGCGTAACATCCGACACCATTGTCCAGGGATTGGCCAAAGGTCTGTCGCAATGACTGCCCCCGCCAGTTCTTCCGTCCCGGCTCAATCGGCCGCGACCGGTTCCGGCATTGCCGTCACCAATGCCACGGTCACCTATCGCAACGGCCTGACGGCGCTGCGAAACGCAAGTTTCGAAGTCCCGACCGGAACGATTACCGGCCTGGTGGGCGTCAACGGGTCAGGCAAATCGACCCTGTTCAAGGCGATCATGGGCTTCGTGCGCGTGGCCGGGGGGCGCATTGAAGTGCTTGGCATGCCCGCTGCCGAAGCGCTGCGAAAGAACCTCATCGCCTACGTACCACAGGCCGAGGAGGTAGACTGGAACTTCCCGGTGCTGGTCGAGGACGTCGTGATGATGGGGCGCTACGGCCATATGGGCTTGATGCGCATCGCCAAAGCGGCCGACCGCGAGGCGGTGTCCACGGCGCTGGCCCGGGTCGGCATGGCCGATTTCCGCAAGCGCCAGATCGGCGAATTGTCCGGGGGCCAGAAGAAACGGGTTTTCCTTGCCCGCGCCCTGGCCCAGGACGGGCGCGTCATTCTGCTCGACGAGCCTTTCACGGGCGTCGACGTCAAGACCGAGGAAGCCATCATCGAGTTGCTCCGCGCGCTGCGCAAGGAGGGGCGGGTCATGCTCGTGTCCACACACAATCTCGGCAGCGTGCCGGAATTCTGCGACCGGACCGTGCTTCTGAAAAATACAGTGCTCGCCTACGGCCCCACTGCCGAGACCTTCACCCAGGCCAATCTGGAAAAGGCGTTCGGCGGCGTGCTCCGCCACTTTGTGCTCGGCGGTGCCAGCCTGCACGAGGACGACGACCGCCGCCGGCTCGCGGTCATCACCGATGACGAGCGGCCGCTGGTTTTCTATGGCGAGAACGGCTCAATGAAGCAGAAGCTGCGGGAGGACGGGGAGTGACGGAACTCCTGCTGGAGCCCTTCACTTATCACTACATGGTCAACGCCATGTGGGTGTCCGCTCTTGTGGGCGGCGTGTGCGCCTTCCTGTCCTGCTATCTCATGCTGAAGGGCTGGTCGCTGATCGGCGACGCGCTTTCCCATTCGATCGTGCCTGGTGTTGCCGGCGCCTACATGCTGGGCCTACCCTTTTCCCTGGGCGCCTTTTTCTCCGGTGGCCTCGCGGCTATCGCCATGCTGTTCCTGAACCAGCGAACCAAGCTGAAGGAAGACGCCATCATTGGCCTGATCTTCACATCCTTCTTCGGGCTCGGCCTCTTCATGGTGTCGCTGTCTCCCACCTCCGTTGATATCCAGACAATCGTGCTGGGCAACATCCTGGCCGTTACGCCCGAAGATACGCTCCAGCTTGCCCTTATCGGCTTCGTCTCGCTGGCAGTGCTGTTGCTCAAGTGGAAGGACCTGATGGTCGTCTTCTTCGACGAAAGCCATGCCCGCTCGATCGGCCTCAACCCGACCGCGCTCAAGCTGGTGTTCTTCACTCTGCTTTCGGCCTGTACGGTGGCCGCCTTGCAGACCGTCGGCGCCTTCCTTGTCATCTGCCTTGTGGTGACGCCCGGCGCGACCGCCTACCTGCTCACGGATCGCTTCCCTCGCCTGCTCGCGATCGCGGTATCGGTGGGAGCCATCACGAGCTTCGCTGGCGCCTATGCAAGCTACTTCCTGGATGGCGCCACAGGCGGCATCATAGTGGTGCTGCAGACACTTATCTTCCTGATGGCTTTCTTCCTTGCGCCCAAGCACGGCATGCTTGCCGCCCGCCGGCTCGCCGCCCAAGCACGCGGGAGAACACCGTGACATTCATGGAGACGCTGCTCGAACCGCTGCAATTCGAGTTCATGGTCAACGCGCTGGTCATATCAGCGCTGGTTGCGATTCCGATGGCGCTGCTCTCCTGCTTCGTCGTACTCAAGGGCTGGTCGCTGATGGGCGACGCCATCAGCCACGCCGTCTTTCCCGGCGTGGTGCTCGCCTATGCCATAGGCATTCCCTATGTGGCGGGTGCTTTCGTCGCGGGCATGTTTTGCGCCCTGGCGACCGGGTTTCTCAAGGAGAACAGCCGCATCATGCAGGACACGGTTATGGGTGTCGTCTTCTCCGGCATGTTTGGCCTCGGGCTTGTGCTCTATGTGGAGATCCAGCCGGATGTCCATCTGGACCACATATTGTTCGGCGACATGCTCGGTGTGGCCTGGCGTGACATAGTTGAAACCGGAGTCATCGCCGCAGTCACGGCGTCCATTCTGGCCACCAAGTGGCGCGACTTTCTCCTTCACGCCTTCGATCCGGTGCAGGCCCGCGCAGTCGGCCTGCGCGTGGGTCTGCTGCATTATGGCCTTCTCTGCCTGATATCCCTGACGATCGTGGGCGCCCTGAAGGCGGTCGGCCTTATTCTTGCGGTCGCCATGATAATCGCGCCTGGGGCCATCGCCTTCCTGCTCACCAAGCGATTTGGCAAACTGCTTGCCCTGTCTGTCCTGATTGCTGTCGCCGCGTCGCTTGGGGGCGTCTATCTCTCCTTTTTCCTCGACAGTTCGCCCGCCGCCACGATAGTGCTGCTTCTGGCCGGAACTTTTATCGCAGCCTTCGTCTTTGCCGTTGCAAGCTCTGAAAGGGAGATGAGCCGGGGGTGACTCCGCCTGGCATTCAGCCGTTCTTTCCCCTCAGGACTGGCCTGCGCCTCGCGGCCGTTTCCGCGGGCGCACGTAGATTTCGAGCTTGTGGCTGACAATGTCAAAGCCGTGCGCCCGGGCGATTTCCTCCTGAAGCCGCTCTATCTCCTCGGAATGGAATTCAAGCACGTCGCCCGTTTCCACATTGATCAGATGGTCATGATGCTCGCTCGCCGCCGTCTCGTAGCGTGCACGCCCATTGCCGAAATTGTGGCGCTCGAGAACCCCTTTCTCCCGAAGCAGATTCACCGTCCTGTATACGGTCGCCAAGGAGATCGTTGGCTCGATTGCGGTAACGCGCCTATGCAGTTCGATCGCGTCCGGATGGTCGCTCGAGTCGGAAAGAACCTGCATGATGGTACGACGAGGCCCCGTAAGCCTCAGGCCAAGTTCCCTGCAAATAGCTTCTATGTTTCCCGCCATCCAGGCTCTCCATGATCCCACATGCCTTGGGCTTGCTGCGCAGGGCACTCAGAACAGGCTGAAGCCTAGCCAAGTTGCGTCGCAGTTGCAAAAAGTCGGACCGGGCGGCAGCCTGTTTCACTCAGCATCGCCGCTGCGCCAATTGTCCGATCGCCCCGTACGGCAGTGTAAAACTTAGCAATCTCGCTAAGTCTTCTTGCGGCGCATGGTCGCGTGAGCTATAGTTAGCATCATGGCTAAGCATGATCCAGATCTCTCCCTGCTCTTCCATGCCCTGGCCGACGAGACTCGCCGATCGATTCTGTCTCGCCTGGCGGAGGGCCCGGCCCCCGTGTCCAAGCTTGCCGGCCCAACCGGGCTGCGACTGCCAACGGTAATGCGTCACCTCTCCGTGCTGGAAGCGGCCGGCCTCATCGCCACGACGAAGGACGGGCGGATACGTACCTGCGCCATTGTGCCCGAGGCGCTGAGCCCAGTGCGCACATGGCTGGATGAGCAGCGGGCCATCTGGGAAGCCAGGCTCGACCGGCTGGACACCTATGTGACCAAAGCAACAAAGGAGCGCGCAAAATGAACGCGAACTCGAATTTCGACGGCACGATCAATGCGGGGCCCGAGGGCAAGGAAAGCCGTTTCGCGACACTGACCTTCCAGCGGGACGTAGCCGCGCCATTGTCAGCGCTATGGCACGCCTGGACAGCGCCGGCCGCGCGGGCTGTCTGGGCCGCACCGACGCCCGCTGTTGCCATCGAGTTCCTTGAAGCGGACACCCGCGTGGGCGGGCGAGAAGTCTCGCTTTGCAAGGTGGAAGGCCAGCCCGACATTCGTTGCGAGCTTGGCTGGCTGGAACTGCAGCCGCAATTGTGCAGCGTGAACTATGAAGTGGTCTCCTGCGAGCAAGTCACGCAATCGGCCGCACTTGTGACGGCGGATTTCTCGGAAACGGACCAAGGTGGCCGGGTGATCGTGACGGTGCAGCTTTCTTCCCTGGCGAAAGACATGGAGGCGGACTACCGGCAGGGATTCTCGGCGGGACTGGACAATCTTGTTGGTGTGGCCGAGCGGACCATGGTGCTGCAAAGGGTGATTAAGGCGCCGCGCGGCCGGGTCTGGGCCGCCTGGATGAACTCCGACGCCCTGCCGCAATGGTGGGGGCCGGACGGATTCTCCTGCCGCACGAAAAGGATTGATCTGCGGGCAGGCGGCGAGTGGGTCTTCGACATGGTCGGACCTGATGGCAAAGTCTATCCAAACCACCATCTCTACGTCGAGGTGCGGCCCGAGGAGCGGATCGGCTACACGCTGCTCTGGGGCGAGAACGGGCCGAAACATGCGGATGCCTGGGCTTCCTTCGAGGAACATGACGGCATGACGACAGTCACGCTCGGCATGGTATTCAACACGGCTGCAGAATTCCAGGACGCAAAGGGCTTTGGCGCCGTGGAACTGGGATTGCAAACCCTCGGCAAGCTGGAGCGTTTTGTCCTCGCCCAGATAAAGGGCTGAGGTTTTCAGGCTCCGGCGCAAGCGCCTCCCGCGCTAGATCAGGGTCAACCACCCCACCCCGGCTGCAATCGTCAGCACGGTCAGCGGCATTCCTACGCGCAGGTAGCTCCAGAACCCCAGCGTCGCGCCGTGCGCCCTCGCCCGTTCGGCAACGATCAGATTTGCCACGGAGCCCACGAGTGTCAGATTTCCGGCAAGGGTGGAGGCCATGGCAACCACCAGCCAGGCGCGCTGCGGGTCGGCCAGCGGCTCGATGAAGGGCTTCAGCACCAGCACGGCCGGCACGTTGGAGACGAGGTTGGAAAGCACCGCTGTCACCGCGCTGAGCACCGCAATGTCGTCCAGCCTGAGGTGCGCGACAGCAGCAACCATGTCCGGGCCGATTGCCACCTTCTCCAGCGCTGCCACGACGATGAACAAGCCTGTGAACATCACCAGCAGCGGCCAGTCGATCTCCCGGTAGATCCTGTTCGGGCTCACGCGACGCGTCAGCAGAAGCAGCGCGCCGCCCACGATGGCCACTTTGGCGATGGGGTGGCCGAGGAAGAAAAGAACGACCATTGCAAGCAGCACTGCCAGCGTCTTGCGGAGCAGCGGCCGGTGGTATCTCGCCGGAAAGCGGATTTGCGGCAGCGTTTCGCCCGACAGGAATTCCTGCCGGTGAGTTGCGATGATTAGAGCAACGGCAGCCAGCGTGCCGAAGACGGCGATCGGAGCCATGCTGGCGGCAAATGTGCCAT
>QGUU01000034.1 GCA_003242525.1 Pseudomonadota bacterium
GTCGTGGGTGTGGCTGCCGCGGGGCAGGGACCGGGCGGCAAGCATGCGGCCGCTCAATACAATCTCGTCGAGATCGGCGGCGAGCAAGGCCGGTGGACCGTGAAGCTTACACGTCGCGGCCTGGTTGGGCCGGCCATGCCGCCTGCGGACATTGAGGTTGTGGACCTTGGCGCTTCGTCCCGTCCGGCGGTCAGAAGCTGAATTGCATGGCCACAAGGCGATCCCAGAGGAGGATCGCAGAAACGACGAGCCCAACCAATGCGCCAGCGGCAACCATCGCCACGCCCGAGAGAATCGCTGAATATCTTCTGCGACGCTCGGCTGGTCCGGGCTGAAGCGGCCCTGCTTCCAGTACCTCCTGACGCCGGAAGGTGGCTGCCACTGGCTCCGCCATACCTTCCATGAGGCGCTGCCGTTCGACCACCCGCTCGGCGATATAGCGCGTGACGTGATCGGCCACGACCCTCATGTCTGTCGATTCGGCGAGCACGATCCGGCCTGCGCGCGTATCCCTGAGAAAGCGATAGGTGCGCCGGTCACTGCCCATCTGTACATGGGCAACCGCGTCGATCCACAACCGGGGCTGAAGTCCGGAGGAGATGGCGAAGTCGAAATTGTCCATGTCCGCCGGAACGTCCGCAAATACAGGTGAAAGTTCAGCCGCTAGGAGGTCGAGCCGTGCCCTGTGCGCCTCGCGCAGGTCCACCACCACATCGTCTCGGTCCGCCAGAGCGTTCTTCACCTCGCGGATGGCGTTCGCCAGCTTTCGCGACGGTTCCATAGGCGTAACTTTGTCGGCCGCGTCGTGCATCGGGAGCTCTGGCGTTTGGTTAATAGCGATTAACATAAATATGGCCGAAATACATCCGATGTGGTGGGCGGAGCGGTCATTCGCAGCCAGTTGCCTGGGCGCGACACCTCAATGGCGCTGTGCGAGCGCCATGGAAGGAAGCAGGTCCATCAACTACCTTTGCCCAGTCCTGCCTCACGGAGTGCGGACACGAGTCGGTTCGTCAGGTCCGGCGGATAGCGCCGCTCGGAAAAGGCATGCCGAGGATCTGCGGCAAAGGCAGGGAAGCGGGTGACCAGTTCGTTCAGAATCCGCCGTCTCATCTGGTCGTTACCCGCCCCGGTGGCTGCAATCAGCTGGGCAGCGAGATAGTGCGACTTGACGTCGGTCGTTGTCAGCGCCGATGCAGCGCGGGCAGCCCGTTCCTGGTCGCCTTGCATGAATGCGCCGAGGAAAAGGCCGAAATCCCACCATGTCGGATGCGCGCTCGACGCCTCAACGGCCCGCAGGATGATTGGCGTGCCTTCGCGGTAGCGGCCGGAAAAGATGAGGCCGTAGCCATAGGCAGCAGCCATGGAAAGATCATAGGTGTTGAGTTCATACGCCTTGCGCATCCACCGCAGGGAGTCGTCGCCACTGCCGAGCCGCGCGTTGAGGAAGCCATAGGTGCGATGGGCGGACGGACTCGTCGCTCCCATGAGTACGGCCTTATGAGCAAACCCCTTTGCCGTTTCGAAACTGGCGTGCGGCGGATAGGCATAATTGTCCGTGATGGACTCCATCTGCAGCGCCGCGAGTCCCGAATAGACCAAGGCGGACTTGGCATCCTGATCCGCCAGATCTTCGAGACAGCGATAGGCTGTCTCGTGGTTGCGCGCGTTCTGATCCAGAAAATAGGCTTCGCCGAGCAGCAGGCACCGGGTCAGTCCGGCATCCAGCCGGGCCTGTTCGATATATCGGTAGATGCTCCCGGAGGGCAGCACCGTGGCGCTCAATAGCCCGGCCACGCGGTCTTCGACAACGCCCTGCTCGGTGTCTGCCGGGGTCAGGTTGCGCGATACCAGCACTCGTCCCGATGCGAGGTGCTGCAGTTCGACTGCTACGTCGCCGGCGGTCGCGCCGGGACCCACTTCAAAGACGAAACTCGTGAGCCCGTGCGAGTCGGACGAAGTTTCGGCGTTTCGGCCGATGAAATCCACCCAGTCAAATCCAGGCAATCCAGCCCGCATGGCGGCTGCGACCCGTGCGGCGGCGGGGGCTGCGTCATTGACCGACATGTAGACCAGAGGCAGCGTTTCATTCGGCGCGGGTGGGGAGATGCTCGCGGTGGCAACCGTCGTTTCCACGTTTGCGATTTGCTCTGCCAAGGGTGGGGCCATCCCGTTCTGGCGGAGCGTCAGCAGGCCCAGCATCAGCACCACGAGGCCCAGGGCCAGCCAGACCAATCTGAACTGGCGCCTGATTGAAGGGAGGGGGACAGGGGATTCCGGAAGGTCGGCATCGGCAGGAGCCGAGCCCATATCGGCAAGCAACCCGTTCGTGGCGCCGCCTCTCTTGTATTCATAGATCGGCACATAGCTGCCGCGTGGAATGACGATTCTTAAGGGGTCGTCCGCGCCTTCGGTCGTGGCATACTGGCTAAGCAGATCGCGCAGGCGGCCTGCCTGAACCCTTACGACGGCATCGGTTGCCGGATCGAAATCGGCATCCTTGCCGAATACATCCATGGCAATGGCGAAGCCCTTGAGCCGGTTGGCCTCGCCTTGCTGCTCCCGCTCGACAAGATAACGCAAAAGGTTTCGCGCGCGCTCGGATCGGGCGAAGGTTTCGCTGGCGAGTATGCGCTCCAGCGTTTCGCGCACTGCGGGGGCGGCAGGCGTGTAATGCTGCAACTGTCTGACCCTTCCAGACGGCGGCAAGGACAAGACGCGATAATATAGCGCTTGCCCGGGGGTACAAGCGTCGACGGACTGCCCGGAATTATTTGCCCAGCCAAAAATATTCCGGCTGGGCGCTGTTCCGGCAGTATCCGTCCTTACCGGGTTTTTGCGACTATCCTGTTTGCCGCCGACACTACGGCCTCGAGCGAAGCGGCCGAGATGTTGGTGTTGATGCCGGCGCCGTAAAGCCTGCTGCCTTCGCATTCCATCTCGACATAGGAAATGGCCGAGGCGTTGGAGCCGCGCTGCAGCGAATGCTCCGAATAGTCCAGCACTGACATCGTTATGCCGAGATGCTTGGAAAGTGCATCGACGAAGCCGTCCACGGGGCCGGTGCCGTGGCCCGTGATCGTCACCTGATTGCCATTGTCCAATATGGTGGCCTCGACAATCCGCCGTCCCATCGCGGCTGGATCCGGGCGGGTATAGTGATCCACGAACTTCAGGCGCGCCCCCGGCTGCTCGATATAGGTTTCCCGGAACTGCTCATATATCCGTTTGGCGGGAACTTCCTTGCCCTCGGCATCGGTGATGGCCTGGATCGCCTGGCTGAACTCGATCTGCAGATTGCGTGGCAGGTTCAGCCCGTAGTCCGCATGCAGGACATAGGCGATACCGCCCTTTCCGGATTGGGAATTGATGCGGATGATCGCCTCATAGGTCCGGCCGACATCCTGAGGGTCGATCGGCAGGTAAGGAACCTCCCACAGTTCCTTGTTTGCCTTCTTGAGTGCCCTCATCCCCTTGTTGATGGCATCCTGGTGGGAGCCGGAGAAGGCCGTGTAGACCAGCTCGCCGACATAGGGATGGCGCTCGGGGATCCTGAGCTGGTTGGAATACTCATAGACCTCCTTGATCCGGTTTATGTCGGAACAATCCAGCTTCGGATCAACGCCCTGCGTGTACATGTTGAGCGCGAGCGTGACGATGTCGACATTGCCCGTGCGCTCGCCATTGCCGAACAGCGTACCTTCCACGCGGTCCGCGCCGGCCATGAGGCCGAGTTCCGCCGTAGCCACGCCGGTGCCGCGGTCATTATGCGGATGAAGCGACACAATGATATTCTCGCGGTTATCGAGATTGCGGCACATCCACTCGATGCGATCGGCATAGGTGTTGGGTGTCGCCATTTCGACGGTGGAGGGCAGGTTGATTATGAGCTTCTTGTCCGGGGTCGGCTGCACGATCTCGGTGACCGCGTTGCAGATCTCGAGCGCAACTTCCAGTTCCGTGCCGGTGAAGCTTTCGGGCGAGTATTCGAAGCGGTAGCCGGCATGGCCCGGTTCCCTGGCGGCCTTCGCCGCCATGTCCGTGATCATCTTGGCGGCATCGGTGGCGATCTTCTTGATGCCTGCGACATCCTTCTCGAAAACGACGCGCCGCTGCAATTCGCTGGTGGAATTGTAGAAGTGCACGATGGGCGTCTTTGCCCCTTCGAGCGCTTCGAAGGTGCGCGTGATCAGATCTGGACGGCACTGCACCAGCACCTGCAGATCGACATTGTCGGGAATGTTGCCTTCCTCGATGCACCAGCGGGTGAAATCGAAATCCGTCTGCGATGCCGACGGAAAGCCGACTTCGATCTCCTGGAAACCCATATCGACCAGTAGTTGGAACATGCGTGCCTTGCGGTCATGCCCCATGGGATCGACCAGGGCCTGGTTGCCATCGCGAAGGTCGACGGAGCACCAGATCGGCGCGCGGTCGATTACCTTGTCGGGCCAGGTCCGGTCGTTGAGCGGGATGATGGGGTAGGGGGCATATTTGCGGGATGCGTTGGGCATGCCCTTGGAAGTGACAGTTCGTGACATGTCGGTTTCGGCCGTCTTTTCTTGTACGGAACTCATCTTGCTGTCTCCCGGCAGCTGCTCGGCCGGCATTGTCGATGCACAAGCAGCGCCTTTGTGGCGAAGTCAATTGGTCTGATGACGAAAGGAGCTGGCCGTGGGCAACCCGCCCTGGCGGCATCGACCGCCGGGCGCTCCTTCAATGGGCCCGGCGATCGCCGATAAGGCCGAGAAGAAGCACGGTGGAGGAAAGCGCGCGCAAGGTCTGGCCGGTGAAGCCGGCTGGACGGGCAGTTTTGGTGCGGCGCGTCATCATGGGCGCTGTCATACAGGAGAGATTTCGCCGAGGCAAGACAAGGTTTGGCCGCTATGAAATGCCTGAGGGCGGCCTATTGCCGAAGCGTGCGCGCAACGATCCTTGCGAGCGACGGTCCAAGGATAAGCACGATCAGGAAGCGAACGGTCTGCAACGCCATGATGAAGGAAAGATCCACGCTGTGCGAGGCAGCGGCAATGATAGCGACGGAATCCATGCCGCCCGGGCTGGTGGCGAGATAGGCCGTCAGCGGGTCGATGCCGAGGGTGATGCTGATCAGCCAGGCTATGGCCCCGCACACGGTGATGAGGACGACAATGGACGCGATGATCTGCGGCAGGGCGCGTGCCGCGTGGCGCAGGATGGGCATGGTGAAGTTCAGCCCGATCGACCAGCCGACCGCAGCGTAGCTTATCGCCAGCAACCATGGCGGCAACTGGAAGTTCAAGTCGAGGCCGAGACGGAGCGAAGTACCCAGGATCATCGTGCCGAGGAAATAGGGCGAGGGCAGTTTCAGCAGGCGGCCGACGGAAGCCCCGACAAGGGCGACCGCGATAGTAGAGGCAAAAGCCTGGGCTTCGATGGGCGGAAACCAGATGATCGCCGGCGGTTCCTGCCCGGAAACGTCGATCCAGAGCCGCGCGATGAGCGCCGCCGTCAGCGATACGAGGATTACGCGCAGATACTGCATGAAGGCGACCAGGCGCTGGTCCGCACCGAACGCCCCCGCCATCAGCACCATGGCCGTTGCGGCGCCGGGAGTGGAGCCCCATACCGCCGTTGTTCCCGGAAGAATCCGCCAGCGGCTGATCAGCCAGCCCAGAACGCTCGACGCCATCAGCGTGGCCGCCACCGCACCCAGGAAAATTGGCCATTCGTCCATGAACACCGGGAATATTCCCGGCTCTATCGAGGAGGCGACGAGGCAGCCTACGATTGACTGCGCCGCGGCAAAGGCAACCCTTGGCACACGTACCGTCGCATCATTAGTACCGGCAACGATACCTGCAAACATTGGGCCGATGAGGAGGGCGGCCGGGAGCATCGCCATCTCCAGCAGGCCGACGAAAAGGACTGAAACGAGGAGAACAGCCAACCATTGCCCCCACCGCGGCACCCTGGCCAGGCGCCCCGGTGATTGTTTTCGCTGAGAGTCGGTCATTGGATCGGTCTTTGCTCGGCGGTGGCGCAATGCGAGGTGCAGCAGATGTCAGCCGCTGGGCCATGACGGGCAACAGCCAGAGAAGATCGGGCTGCGAGGGGATGACCCCGCGTCCGTGCATCGCGCGTCAGCTTGACGGGAGGCCGCAACCGCCAACCGGTTCAGTCTCCACCTGGAATTCCATACCTGCAATCAATGGCCGGGCACGCGCAATTGCCGCCTGGATCTCCGGCATGGCCAGCGAGGCCTTGTGGCTGGCGGCGTCGGCCCATGCTTCCGTTATCCAGATGGCGGTGGTGTCGGGGGGACGCGGGCAACGACGTAGCTCAGGCATCCAGGCATGGCACCAGTTGCATCGAGCAAAATACTCACCAATTCATCCCGCTTGCCGGGTTGGGCGCGCAACTTCCCGATCAATCCGTACATCAGGCCTCTCCTTGCCTGCCCGCCGCGGATGTTTGCAAACAAGGCGAACTTCGTCCAGTTCGGATATTGCGAAATTTTCCGGGCCGATGTGTTTTGTCCCGATCAAACCCGTGGCGATGAGAGGCTTCCACGCTCAGGCGAACGGGACCGCGGGCGTGCCCTTGGGCAGCTTGGCTTCGTCGTCGGGCTCGACATGGATTACGACCCGCACGGACGGGATTTCGGCCTTCAGCGCATCTTCGATCCGGTCGCAGATCATGTGACTGTCCCGGACCGGCATCTCGCCGTCCACAATCATGTGAAATTCTATGAAGGTGGCTCGTCCGGCGATTCGGGTCCTGAGGTCGTGTACCTCGATGACACCCTTGGAATTGGCGGAGATGATGTCACGGATGCGGATGTTTTCCTGGATGTCGACGGCGCGGTCCATCAATCCATTCAGGGAAGAGGCGATGACGTGCCATCCTTGCCACAGGATGTTGAGTGCCACGAGGACAGCCAGTGCCGGGTCGAGCACCTGCCAGCCGGTCAGAACCGCCCCGACAAGACCTGCAAAGACGCCCATGGATGTGATGACGTCGGTCATGATGTGCCTGCCATCGGCGACCAGTGCAGGTGACTTGCCGCTGCGTCCGGTCCGGATCAGCGCCCACGCCCATGCAGCGTTGATGACCGTCGCCACGCCATTGACGGCAAGCCCCTCCCACGGCTGCTCGAGCGGGCTCGGCGACTGAAAGGTGCGCCAGACCTCGGCCAATATCAGGATCGCGGCCAGCACGATCAGAACGCCTTCCAGAACGGCGGAGAAATACTCCGCCTTGTGGTGGCCGAAAGGGTGGTCCTCGTCGGCAGGCTTGTGGCTGATGCGGATGGCCCAGAAGGCAGCGATGGCGGTGATGACGTTGACGATCGATTCCAGGGCGTCGGAATAGAGCGCGACGGAGCCCGTGATCCACCATGCCATGACCTTGAGCGCGAGGACGACCAGCGCCACCAGAATGGAAGAAAGCGCGAGGCGCGCCACTTTCTGCTTGGCGTTCATACCGCTCAGATTCCTTCTTGCCCCGAGCGGCAAGAAGCCCGCGGGCGGATCGCCCTGCAAGGCGGAACCTGCTGTCTGATGCCAGGGAGAAGGAAACTGCGTCCGCTCACGCTGCCTTTTCCTTCGCCTTGCGCGGGAGCAGCGCGACCACGTTCTCGATCATGCGCATGCCGGCATTCTGGCCGAGCGTCATGATGGACTCGGGATGGAATTGCACGGCCGCGACGGGCTCCTTCGTATGCTCGAAGGCCATGATGGTGCCGTCCTCGCTCATGGCCGTGACTTCGAATTCCGGGGGGAGTGCCGCCGGGTCCGCAAAGATCGAATGGTAGCGGCCGACAGTGATCTCTTTCGGCAGGCCGGAGAAGACCACGCCATGCTTCGACACGCGGATGCGGGAAGGCTTGCCGTGCATTGGCACGGCAAGCTGACGCAACTCGCCTCCATAGGCTTCCGCCAGCGCCTGGAGGCCGAGGCAGACGCCAAAAATCGGCAGGCTGCGGGAGCGCGCCTTCCTGATGGTGGCGGCGCAGTCGAAGTCCTTCGGCAAGCCGGGGCCGGGCGAGAGCACGACAAGATCCGGCTTCAACCGGTCGAACAGTTCCTCGGCCACCGGGCTGCGCACGGTGGAGACATTGGCACCCGTCTGGCGGAAATAATTCGCCAGCGTGTGGACGAAGGAATCCTCGTGGTCGACCAGAAGGATGTTGACGCCTTTACCCACCTGCGCCGTGGCGCGCTCGGTCGAGGCAGAATTTCCGGTTTTGGCGTCGCGAATGGCGGAGAGCATGGCTGATGCCTTCAGTTCGGTTTCTGCTTCCTCTTCCTCTGGGACAGAATCAAAAAGCAGCGTTGCGCCGGCACGGACTTCGGCAATGCCGTCCTTGATGCGGATGGTGCGCAAGGTGAGGCCGGTATTCATGTCGCCATTAAAGTTCACCATGCCGATGGCGCCGCCATACCATGCTCGCGGGCTCTTTTCATTCTGTTCGAGGAAGCGCATGGCCCAAAGTTTTGGAGCGCCCGTAACCGTCACGGCCCAGGCGTGGGAAAGGAATGCGTCGAACGCGTCCATGCCCTCCCGTAGCCGGCCCTCTATATGGTCCACTGTATGGATCAGGCGAGAATACATCTCGATCTGGCGGCGGCCGATGACACGTACGGATCCCGGCTCGCAAACGCGCGACTTGTCGTTGCGGTCGACGTCGGAGCACATGGTCAGCTCGCTCTCGTCCTTCTTGGAATTGAGCAGCTTGAGTATCTGCTCGGAGTCAGAAATGGCGTCGTCGCCGCGCTTGATCGTGCCGGAGATCGGGCAGGTTTCGACGCGTCGTCCGTTGACGCGCACGAACATTTCAGGCGAGGCGCCCACCAGATATTCGTTTTCCCCCAGATTGATGAAGAACGAATAGGGAGAAGGGTTGATAGCCTTCAGCCGGCGCGAAATGGCGGAAGGCGGGCTTTCGCAGCGTTCGTAAAACATCTGGCCCGGCACGACCTCGAACAGGTCGCCGCGCTTGAAGCTTTTCTTCGCACGGCGCACCAGCTCGGCATATTCGCCAGGCGCATGATCGCCGCGCGGCGGGACGCGGTCGGATGGCGTGAAGGGAACGACCGCGCCTTCTCGGGGTAGGTCGGCCGTGGAGAAGCCATCCCCCGCATAATCGTATCGGTCCGTCCAGGCCTTGGCCGAATAGTGGTCCACTACCAGGATCTCGTCCGGCAGGTAGAGCACCAGGTCGCGCTGGCTCTCGTCTCGTTTCAGCTTGAATTCGACGGGATCGAACTGAAAGGCGAGGTCGTAGCCAAAGGCGCCGTAGAGGCCGAGATTCGCGTCCTGGTCGGTATGGAACAAGGCCGTTATGGCCCGCAGTACAGTGAATACCGAAGGGGCGCGCGAGCGCTCTTCCTCGGTGAATATGCGGTTGGGCTCGGCGACGGTAAGAGCCAGGCGTTGCTTCGTCGTCTGGGTGAGGGCGACATCCTTTTCCTTGAGCAGGGCTCTGGCGATGGTGGGCAGAAGCGCCTCGCCCCGGCGGTTCAAGGCCTCGATGCGCATGGCGCGTCCGCGCGCGGAAATTACCAGCGGCGGGTCGATGATGGCCGTATCCCACCGGGTATAGCGACCTGGATACTCGTAATTGGAGGAGAACACGGCGCCACGGCGCGTATCCAGACCATCTATATAGGCATCGAGCGCACCTTCGTAGGGCTGCTGGCGGCGCTCACGGGTGATCGCGATGCCGCCTGCGGTGACGAAACGCTCGGCGCCGCCTTCCAGAACTTCCACCTTCATTGCCATCTCCCTGTTCTGCCGGGCAGTGTCCGGAGGCTCTGGAAAACAAAAGGCCGCCGGACTTCTCCTGCGGCCAACCAAAAATCTTACGCGCATGCGTTTCGGCGGCCGCTCTAGCTGGCCCACCACCAAGCGATCTTGGAAGAACGAATGCTCATGCGCATTCCATAGCGACGAACGCCAAGGCGTGCAACTTGATTCAGTGCTTCAGGCGGCCGTTTGCCCGCGATCATGGCGCCACTACGGGAAAACGATCGCCACGGCGAGGCAGACCGCTTGCGACGATCTCCCCGCCGTGGCGAGATGCGCAGGTTTGAACCCGGCGCGCCCTCAGGCCCTGATTTCCTGCCGCTGGAAGGCGACGTAGGCGATGGTGAACAGGACCAGAAGTGCAGCGATCATGCCGGCGATCTGCGGCCATACCAGGCCCAGACTTGCCGAAAGCTGCAGTGGTGCGCCCATCAATGCGCCATCCATCTGGTAGGCGAAGAGCAGGCCCAGCGAGCGCGTGGCCGGGTTGAGCAGCGCAAGGGTCGCCTCATTGTAGAGAATGTTGGGCGAAACCCGGGCCAGCCCCTGCTGCAGGTTGAACTGCTGAACGGCGCTCATGGGATCGAGCGGGTCGAGCGGGGCGAACCAGCCGGCGAGCAAAGGCGACAGCATCGGCCAGAAGATGGTGAAGACCAGCCAAAGCGTCAGCGCGCACAGCGCCGATGTAGCAGGCGATTTCACCACGGTCGAGAAAGCCATTGCCACGGCAAGCCACACACCTGCATAGACGAATGATACAAAGAGGAAAGCCAGTCCGCGCGCGATTTCCTCGCCGTTTGGCGGCAATCCAAGCAGCAGCAGTCCCATGCCGGTCACCAGCAGCCATAGAGTCAGCAGGCAGATGGCGATTACCAGAAGCCCGCCCAGGAATTTTCCGGTCAGCAGTGCGTCCCGGTAGATGGGCTGCGAGAGCACGCGGGAAAGCGTGCGCCGGTTGTATTCTCCATTGATGGCGTCAAACCCCAGCGCAATGGCCACGAGCGGGATGAGAAAGCCCAGGAAGGAGACGAAGGAAGGAAGCGGATCCTTCGCGGTGGTGAAGAGCCTGAGGAAAAGGAACTCGTCCTCTCCGATCGTGCTCTTGATCTGGCCGATTGCCGCATAGACCGATCCGATTGCGGTCAGCAGCACCAGCAGCATGACCAGGTGGATGCGGGCCGAATTCATATGGTCGGCCGCTTCCTTCATCGCAACCGTGGCCAGGCCGGAAAAGGGTGAGCCTTCACGCCGCGACATCATGCTTGTCTCCCTCGAAGAAACGCACATACACCTCGTCGAGGCTCGACTGACGGATGGTCATCTCCGACAGCTCGCCCCCGGCCTGCACGACCCTGCGGGCAATGTCGGCGCGAATGTCATCATCGGCATCCACACGCCAACGTCCAGCCTTCAGGGGTGTTACGGATGACACGTGGGGCGCGTCCTTGAGCACAGCCGCGAGGTCGGCACCTCTCGCTTCGACTTCCACCACATGGGTTCCGCCGAGCACGTCCGCCGTCAGTTCGCCGACCTTGCCGATCAGGCCGATCCTGCCCTTGCGGAAGAGCGCCACCCGGTCGCAGATCGTCTGCATCATCGACAGAAGATGCGAGGAGAGCACGATAGTGACGCCCTCGGCGGCGAGCTGCCGGATCAGGTCAAGCAACTCCTGGGTGGATTGCGGATCAAGACCCGAGGTAGGTTCGTCGAGTATGGCGATCTCCGCCTGCTTGACCAGCATCTCGGCAATCCCCAGGCGCTGACGCATGCCGCGCGAGAAGGTGGACACTCGCCGATCCCGCACCTCGGTCAACCGCACGCGTGCCAGCGCATCGTCAATCCGCCTGGATGCCTCGGGAGAAGCTAGCCCGGCGAGCCGCGCCGAATAGCCGAGGTTCTCCCGGGCCGTGAGATGATCGTAGAAACCGATCTGGTCGGGGAGATAGCCGACCTTGCGCTTCACGGCGAGCGGCTGCCGGAGTGGATCGAGGCCGAGGACGCGAATCTCTCCGGCGCTGGGCTCGGTCAGGCCGAGCAGCAGGAGGATGGTGGTGGTCTTGCCCGAGCCGTTCGGGCCGAGCAGCCCGAACACCTCGCCCCTCTCAACAGTCAGGGCGACTCCATTTTCCGCGACGGACTGGCCGTAGCGCTTGACG
>QGUU01000448.1 GCA_003242525.1 Pseudomonadota bacterium
ATGGTCGCCCATGTCGTCAGGGCAGCCGAAGCAGCGGGCGCCGCGGACATCGCGCTGGTCATAGGCCATGGCGCGGACGCCATGCGCGAGGCGGCGGCGAAACTTGCGCCGAAGGCAAGCATCTTCGTGCAGGAAAAGCGGCTTGGCACCGCCCATGCTGTCCTGGCCGCGCGCGACGCAATCGCCGCCGGGCATGACGACATCCTGGTGATGTACGGCGATACCCCCCTGATCGATGCGGAAGTGCTGCTCGAGGCTCGCGTAAAGCTGGCCGAAGGTGCCGCCATCGTCGTGATCGGCTTCCGCACGGAGCGGCCAACGGGCTACGGGCGGTTGATCGAGAAGGGTGGAAAGGTTGCAGCAATCCGTGAGGAAAAGGACTGCACCGACGAGGAAAGGCGCATAACCTATTGCAATTCCGGCATCATGGCTGTTGCCGGCTCATATGCGCTCTCGCTGCTCGATGCCGTCGGCAACAATAATGCCAAGGGCGAATACTACCTTACCGACATTGTCGAGATCGCCGGGGCAAGGGGGTTGAGCGTCGTCGCCACCGAAGCAAGTTTCGAGAATGCGCTAGGGATCAACAATCGCGCCGAACTGGCTGCGGCCGAGGCCATATGGCAGGATCGGCGTCGCCGGGCGGCCATGCTGGGCGGCGTCACCCTGATTGCGCCGGAAACGGTCTTTTTCTCACATGACACGGAGATCGGGCCGGACACGGTGATCGAACCCAACGTCGTCTTCGGGCCAGGCGTGAGGGTCGCCTCCGACGTCACCATCCACTCCTTCAGCCACATAGAGGGTGCAACAATCGCTCCCGGTTGCAGCATTGGCCCGTTCGCCCGCTTGCGGCCTGGTACTGACCTCCGGGAAAAGGCCAAGGCTGGCAATTTCGTCGAGATCAAGCAGGCAGTTGTCGAGGCAGGCGCCAAGGTCAACCATCTTACCTATATCGGCGACGCGCATGTGGGCGCCGGGGCCAATATCGGCGCGGGCACGATAACCTGCAATTATGACGGCTACCGAAAGTTCGTTACCAGGATTGGGAACGGAGCCTTCATAGGCTCGAACTCAGCCCTGGTTGCGCCGGTCTCGATTGGCGACCACGCCTATGTCGCGTCCGGCAGCGTCATTACCGAGGATGTGCCCGAAGATGCCCTTGCCTTCGGCCGTGCCCGCCAGAAGACCCTTCCGGGCAAGGGCAGGGAGCTTCGGGAGCGGCGCGCTTCGGCGGCCAAGTCTTGAGCGGGTGCAAGCACTGCTTAACCCGCTCCGGTCATTGTCGGGCAAAAGGGCAGCCCGGCTGACATAATGCGCAATGGAATGTGACTTTTCGTGTGCCAGGCCCCCTGACTAGATAGCCTGCGCGAATGGATGTGGGGTTGGAGAATGTGCGGAATTGTCGGGATCGTCGGCCGCAAAACCGTGGCGCCGCTTATCGTGGACGCCCTGAAGCGGCTTGAATATCGGGGCTACGATTCGGCCGGCGTCGCAACCATCGAGGAGGGCAAGCTTGGCCGCCGCCGTGCGGAGGGCAAGCTGGTCAACCTCGAACGTCGCCTGCAGGAAGAACCGCTGGGCGGCACTATCGGCATAGGTCATACGCGCTGGGCCACCCACGGCGTGCCCAACGAGGTGAATGCGCATCCGCATTTTTCCGGCGGTGTCGCCATCGTCCACAACGGCATCATCGAGAATTTTGCCGAGCTGCGTGACGAATTGCTCGCCGTCGGCTATGAGTTTTCATCCCAGACCGACACTGAGGTCGTCGCCCATCTCATCTCGCGCGAACTGGACAGTGGCGCGACGCCGGTCGAGGCGGCGCACCGGGCATTGAAGAGGCTTCAGGGCGCCTTTGCCCTCGCGATCATGTTCAGGGACGACGAAGATCTGATCATCGGCGCGCGCAACGGTCCGCCGCTGGCGATCGGCCATGGCGAGGGCGAGATGTTCCTGGGCTCCGACGCGATAGCCCTCGCGCCTTTCACCAATTCCATCACCTATCTCGAGGACGGCGATTGGGCGGTCCTGCGTCGCGACGATTTCGAGATTTTCGACATGGATGGCAACAAGGTCGAGCGTAGGCGCCAGCAGTCCCTTGGCACGGCCTATCTGGTCGACAAGGGCAACCATCGGCACTTCATGGAGAAGGAGATATTTGAGCAGCCGGAGGTGATTTCGCACACCCTGGCCCACTATGTCGACTTCGCCGGGGGACGGACCAAGCCGCTGGACCTGCCTTTCGATTTCGCACGGATTAACCGGCTCGCGATTTCGGCTTGCGGCACGGCCTATCTCGCCGGTCTCATCGGAAAATACTGGTTCGAGCGCTATGCCCGCCTGCCGGTGGACATCGATATCGCCTCGGAATTCCGCTACCGTGAAATGCCGCTTTCGGCCAGCGATGCCGCACTTTTCATTTCCCAGTCGGGAGAGACGGCCGACACGCTTGCTTCGCTGCGTTATTGCCGTAGTCAGGGCATGAAAATTGGCGCCGTCGTCAATGTCCGCGAGTCGACCATCGCGCGAGAGAGCGATGTGACGCTGCCCACGCTGGCAGGTCCGGAGATCGGGGTTGCCTCTACCAAGGCGTTCACCTGCCAGTTGTCCGTCATGGCATCGCTCGCGATACGCGCGGCGGCGGCCCGCGGGAAGATTTCGGCAGAAGAGGAAAAGGTGCTGGTGCGCAGTCTTTCGGAGGCGCCGCGCTATGCCAACCAGGTCCTGCAGAAGCTTGGCGGTCAGATAGAAAGGCTTGCACGTGAACTGGCGCAGTACCGGCACGTCCTCTATCTTGGGCGCGACACCAATTTTCCGTTGGCGCTGGAAGGGGCGCTCAAGCTCAAGGAAATCTCCTATATCCATGCGGAAGGTTACGCCGCCGGCGAACTCAAGCACGGTCCGATCGCGCTGATCGA
>QGUU01000449.1 GCA_003242525.1 Pseudomonadota bacterium
CTTTCAGCCAACATATACTCAAGTCGAGGCCGATCAATGCTGCGCAATGGTGGCCAATGTTGTGTCCGGCCCCGGATCAGATATCAGGTTCCATCCAGTTTGTGCGGTCTTGGTTGCTTGGCGCGGCCCTGTTCCCAGCCCTGTGTTACACATTTTGTTACGCGGAATCGGGCCTTCGGTGAAGCTGGAGAGTCAATAGGAGCAAGGAGTGGGCGAAAAAAGGGCTTCTTCAGTCGGTATGGCGGAGAAGGAGGGATTCGAACCCCCGATACCCTTGCGAGTATGCCGCATTTCGAGTGCGGTGCTTTCAACCACTCAGCCACTTCTCCAAGCCGCCAGTAACGTCCGCAAACGGAAAGCGATTGTGGTTGAAATCGCCTCTCGCTGCCGGTTTGCGCGCGAACGCCCTTCTCGACGCGGGCTTCTCTATAGCCAACTGCCTGCTCTCGTCAACGCGCCAAGCTGCATCTTCGCGCTTTCCAAAGCATGGCTCCGTCCCTCGGCACCGGGCGCCGGGCGCGGACATTGCGGAACCCCGCACGCGGATCCGTGGCCAGGGGCTGCCAGCGGAAGCAGCGCTCTGCGCAGGGCGCTCATCTTGACTCGATTGCAACCTTCGACTAAGGACGGCACGCACCCGGCGTGGAGTCTTTCCGCGCCGCTTGTTTTTTGGACCCGCAGACTGACAAAAAGACGGCCCGAACCGCATCCGCCAGGATCGAGACGGTTCATTGAGGCCGACCGAACAGCGAAAGGCAAGAAATGTTCGCAGTCATCAAAACGGGCGGCAAGCAGTATCGCGTCGCCGCCAACGATGTATTGAAGATCGAGAAGATCGAGGGCCAGGTCGGCGACATCGTCGAAATCGGGCAGGTACTCGCGCATGGCGAGGGCGACAATGTCACTTTCGGCAAGCCTTTCGTGGACGGCGCCGCAGTGGCCGCGGAAATCGTGGCGCAGGGCAAGGCCAAGACCGTCATTGCGTTCAAGAAGCGCCGCCGGCAGAATTCCCGCCGCAAGATCGGTCATCGGCAGTTGCTCACCACCGTTCGCATCTCGGAGATACTGACCGGCGGGGCCAAGCCATCGAAGAAGGCCGCTGCCAAGACCGAGGCAAAGGCCGAAGCGAACGACGAGGCGAAGGCCGAAAAGCCAGCAGCCGCAACGCCGCTGTTCAAGGCGCCGAAGGGCGAGCCGGACGACCTCACCGTCATAAAGGGCATTGGCCCGGTGGCGGCGAAGGATCTCAACGAGCAGGGCATCACCACCTTCGCCCAGCTTGCCAAGCTGACCGACAGGGACATTGCCCGCATAGACGAAGCGATGTCGTTCAGCGCCGACCAGATAAAGGACTGGCGCGAACAGGCCAAGGAACTCGCCAAGAAGTAGGCCTGGCCGCAAGAAACGGGCTTGAAACGGAACGCGAACGCGTTCATAGGGAATGTAGGCGCCGAAGGCGCAAAGGAGCAGTATCATGGCACACAAGAAGGCTGGCGGTTCGTCTCGCAACGGTCGCGATTCAGAGTCCAAGCGCCTTGGCGTGAAGAAGTTCGGCGGCGAAGCCGTTCGCGCCGGAAACATTATCGTGCGTCAACGTGGCACCAAGTGGCATGCCGGCGCCAATGTGGGCATGGGCAAGGACCATACGCTTTTTGCCCTCGAAGCTGGTGCCGTGTCGTTTGCGAAGAAAGCCAACGGCCGAACCTATGTGTCGGTAAATCCGATGACCAAGGCCGCGGAGTAGCCGGTTCCGCATTGAAACACCGGCTCCCCATCTCGGGAACCGGTGTCTGGCAACGCCAGAAAAGGATCAAGGGAGATGGGGCCGCCCTCTCCCTTTTTTCTTGCCTGGAGGAATTTTCAAATGGTTGCCGAAGCTGAAGACGGTGGAGACGAAAGCTTCGTCCTCGATTGCCCTGAGCTCGCCACCGAAAGACTGGTGTTGCGCACCCCGGACGATCGCGACATTCCCGAACTGGTGGCCCTTGCCGACAACCGCCATATTGCAGAGATGCTTGCGCGCATGCCGCATCCTTACGGCGAGGCAGAGGCAAGGGCATTCCTGACCCTGGCCCGCTCGCGCCGGGGCGGCGTCGTCTTTGCAATGTCGCGCAAGGAAGATGGCGCCTTTGTCGGCTGCGCCGGGCTCAATGCCACCGATCGGGGGGTTGAACTCGGCTATTGGGTCGGCGAGCCCTACTGGCGGCGCGGCTATGCCACCGAGGCGGCCCATGCGCTGGTGGACCTGGCTTTCATGCGCACGACCATACAGGTGCTGCACGCCTCCTGCCGGGTCATCAACCCGGCTTCGCGGCGCGTCATTCACAAGTGCGGGTTCCAGTATGCCGGCCAGGGCATGCTGAATTCGATCGTCGCGGGGCAGGTGCCCGTCGAGCGCTACAGACTCGACCGGAGAACCTGGACCAGCCTGAGGAGCTGGGCGCGCTTCTGAGGCTTGCGGCCGAGCGGCACGCCATGATCGGCATGCGGCGCGGAACGAATGTGTCAGCCCAGTTCCAGCCAGACGGGCTTGTGGTCCGAACCGATCGCAAGCTTGTCGACCCATAGCCGCCTGAGCCGACCGGCAAGACAAGCGCTGGTGAAGATGTAGTCGATGCGCTTGTGTCGCGATGCATCGTCTGGGCGCGCCGGATCGACCCAGGTGACAAGGTCATCGCCGGAGGCGCCGAGACGGGCAGCCGCATCAATGGCGAGGTTCGCCGCCAGCGGCTGGCCGAACTCATGGTCCGGAGAGCCGGCCAGTTCGACATATTCGGGCGAAGCCGCCAGCATGTTGAAGTCGCCCATGAGGATGAAAGCCTCGGGACAGGGCGGCTCAGGCAGGCCGACTTCGGCCAGGCCGGAAAGGCCGCCCCTTTCCACGGGAAATTTGGGAAGGACCTCGCCAGG
>QGUU01000450.1 GCA_003242525.1 Pseudomonadota bacterium
TGGGCTTAAGGGGCGACACGGTGTGGTGGTCTGGTGAGCGGAGTCGTAAACCCCGGCACGGTGTTCACAAGCATGGGGAAGAAGGTCATGATGACCACGACCGCGGCCTTCGACGGCCAGTCGAAGCCGAACCACATGACCATGATCGGGGCAACGCCGATGATGGGTAGCGCTGCCGCCACGTTGCCGATCGGCAGCAGGCCACGCCGCAGGAAGACATAGCGATCTGCGGCTATCGCCAGTGTGAAACCCGCGCCGCAGCCGATGAGATATCCGATAACCACTGCTTTGAAGATCGTCTGGTTCACGTCGGCCGCCAGGACCGGCAGCGATTCCATTATGCGCGCCCCGATGGCGCTAGGCGGCGGCAGAAGCAGGAACGGAATGCCCGCACCGCGCACGATCGCTTCCCAAAGGATCAATACCCAAAGCCCGAATATGATCGGTACAATCAGGTTCAGAGCCACGGCGTAATGCCGCAAGAGCGGTTTCAGGGCGGAGAGGATCGTTACGCACCGCCAGGCGAGCAACCAGGCACCGGCGAGCGCCAGGTAGAAGGAAGCGCCGGCTTCCCCCTCCTTTCCTGAAATGGCGCCCAGCAAATACCATGCGCCGGCATGGGCACCGACGAACAGAACCAGCGCTTCCGGCCAAGTCCGACCCGCAAGCCCAGCGGCCGCAAGGCATGCTGCCAACAGGATGGCCAGGGCGGGCCAGGTCGCAACCGCCGCCGACGAGCCCGCCATATTCGCCACCATGCCCGCCAGCACGAGTGCCAGGCAGAGCAGCACCTGCCATGAAGGAATGCGCCTCATTGCGGTCTCCCTCCCATGGCCCGCGCCGTCAGGCGCCCGGTCAGGTCAACCAGCGAGACGAGTACGATCGCCACCAGCGATCCCGCCACCAGCGCAGCCCAGATGTCGATTGTCTGGCTGTAATAGGACCCTGACAGAAGCTTGGCGCCGATCCCCGCCACGGCTCCTGTCGGCAGCTCGGCTACTATGGCGCCGACCAGGCTCGCGGCGACGGCCACCTTCATGGAAGCAAACAGGAAAGGAAGCGAGGCCGGCACCCTGAGCTTCCAGAAAATCTGCGTTGGCGTAGCATTGTAGGTATGCATCAGGTCAAGATGCATCAGCTCCGGCGAGCGCAGTCCCTTCACCATTCCGACAGCCACGGGGAAGAACGACAGATAGGTCGAAATCAGGGCCTTGGGAAAAAGCCCGGTTATTCCGATCGAAGCGAACACGACGACCACCATCGGCGCGATGGCCAGGATGGGAATGGTCTGCGAGGTAATGATCCAGGGCATCAGGCTGCGGTCGAGAGAAGCGAAATGCACGATCCCGACGGCGATCAGTATGCCGAGAACGGCCCCGAACAGGAAGCCGACGAACGTTGCCGACAGGGTGACCCAAGCATGGTAGACAAGGCTGCGCTTGCTCCACGGCTTGACCATGAAAGTCGTCTTGACAAAGGTCTGGACCACCTGATGCGGCGCAGGTAGCGTCGGCTTCGGCTGCGCCCAGGTCTTGAGCACGAACTCGATCATCCCCGGCGACTCGCCAGCCCTGCGATCGAGATCACGCTGAAACGGACCGTTGAGGACCACGGCAAACGCATACCAGGCCAGCACGATCCCGACGAGGATCGTTGTGACAGGCACGATCTTGTCGCGAAGGCGGTCCGTCATGCTCGTCCCTGCGCAGAAAGATTGCCGGAACTGAAGGACGGGTTTTTCTCAATCCTCATAGCTGCGCCCCGCCCTCAATCCCTCCCGCACCCGGTGTGCGATTTCCAGGAATTCCGGCGTCTCACGTATGTCGAGCGGACGCTCCTTCGGAAGTGTCGATTCGATGACGTCCGTGACCCGGCCGGGCCTGGGAGACATGACCACGATACGGGTGGAGAGATAGACCGCCTCGGGGATCGAATGCGTCACGAAGCAGATCGTCTTTCCCGTACGCGCCCACAATTGCAGAAGCTGCGCGTTCAGATGGTCGCGCACGATCTCGTCCAAGGCTCCGAATGGTTCGTCCATCAGGAGCAGATCGGCATCGAATGCCAGGGCACGGGCAATGGAGGCGCGCTGCTGCATGCCGCCCGAAAGCTGCCAGGGATACTTCTTTTCAAAGCCCGAGAGATTGACCAGTGAGAGCGTGCGATTGATGCGCTCTGCCTGCTCCGCCTTGGACAGGCCGATGATCTCCAGCGGGAGCCCCACATTGCGCTCGATGGTTCGCCACGGCAGCAGCGCCGCCGCCTGGAACACATAGCCATAGGCTCTTTTCTGGCGTGCCTGCTCCGGCGTCATGCCGTTGACGGAAATGGTGCCGGCTGTGGGCCTCTCCAGGTCGGCAATGACCCTGAGCAGGGTTGTCTTGCCGCATCCGGAAGGGCCGATGAAGGAAACGAACTCCCCCTTTCCGATGGCGAGGTCGACATTTGACAGCGCCTGGACGGGGCCGTCGCTCGTTTGGAACGCGAGGCCAAGACCCTTGGCCTCGATGACGGATTCGGTTGCTGGCTTCAAGCTGGCTCCTGCGTCGGCTGAAAGGTGGGCGTTGGAAATTTGGGTATCAAACACCTGTCGCAGGAATACCAGTCCTTTCCACCTTGCGCGGCGCGGTGATCTCCTTCCAGGTCGACAGTGCGCGGTTGACCGACTGGTTGGGTTCGCGCGCCACGAACTCGCCATGACCCGGTTTCGCTTCCACCCGGCCGTCATTGATCGCCAGATCGCCCCGGGTGAAGACGAATCGCGGCAACCCGGTAACCTCCATTCCTTCGAACACGTTGTAGTCGATGACTGACTGCTGGTCCTTGGCGGAGATCGTCTTTTTCTTTTTCGGGTCCCATACGACGATGTCGGCGTCGGCCCCTTCGACGATTGCGCCCTTTTTGGG
>QGUU01000451.1 GCA_003242525.1 Pseudomonadota bacterium
GCTCATGGCAATCCGGTGGTCGAGATGAGTCTTCACCGGCGCGTCCTTCGCCACACCGCCAAGCCCCTTGCCGCCGGGCACGCCGCGCACGGCAAGCGAAGCCTCGCCTTCGGTACAGTCCACCCCATTGGCCTTCAGGCCGGCCGCGACAGCAGCAAGCCGGTCGCTTTCCTTCACGCGCAGTTCCTCGAGCCCCCGCATCAGCGTTTCGCCTTCGGCGAAGGCCGCAGCGACCGCCAGGACCGGATATTCGTCGATCATCGAAGGAGCGCGCTCCGGAGGCACCTCGACACCCTTCAGTTCCGAGTGACGCACGCGCAGGTCTGCCACATCTTCGCCGCCGGCCTTGCGCGGATTGAGAACGTCGATGCTGGCGCCCATCTCCTGCAGGGTGGTGAGAAGTCCGGTCCGCGTCGGGTTCATCAGCACATTCTCGATGACGATATCCGACCCGGGCACGATCAGCGCCGCCACCAGGGGGAACGCCGCGGAGGACGGATCGCCAGGAACGGCAATGATCTGGCCGGTGAGCTTGCCCTGTCCCTCGATAAAGATGTGACGTATGCCCCGCTCGTCGGTCTCGACGCTGATGTTGGCGCCGAAACCCTTGAGCATCTTCTCGGTATGGTCACGCGTCATTACCGGTTCGATGACGGTGGTTATGCCGGGCGTATTCAGGCCGGCAAGCAGGACGGCAGACTTCACCTGAGCCGAGGCCATGGGAACGCGATAGCTTATCGGGGCGGCGCGCTTCGGCCCGCGCAGGGTAATGGGCATGCGATCGCCCGGCGCCGCGTCGAGAACCTGCACGCCCATCTGCCTTAGCGGATCGAGCACACGCCCCATCGGCCTGCTCGAAAGCGAAGCGTCGCCAATGAAGGTGGTTTCCATGTCATAGGTCCCCACCAGGCCCATGGTGAGGCGCGAGCCGGTTCCGGCATTGCCGAAATCGAGCGGGCCTTCCGGCTGCAGCAGCGCCCCATTGCCGGTGCCGCGGATGATCCACTCTCCGTCCTTCTTCTCGATATATGCACCCATGGCCTTCATGGCGTCGCCGGTACGCAACACGTCCTCCCCTTCGAGGAGGCCGGTAATGCGGGTTTCGCCGGCGGCAAGGCCCCCGAGCATGAAGGCGCGATGAGAAATAGATTTGTCGCCCGGTACACGGGCACTGCCCGAAAGCGGCGGCGAACGCCGCGCGGTCGCAGGTTTTGGCTTGGCGTCGTGCGCCATCGTGGAATTTCCTGGATATGTGGCCGAGACTTGGCTCCAGGCCGGGTGGTCTTTCTTGCGCGGGTTTCCTAACACGCAAGGAATGCTTCGTCACCCCCCTCAAAAGCCGTCGGAAACCGCCCTACAAAGGGGCGGCTTTTGGCTTTGACAGCGCCCCAAAGTGCGGTTATGGGGACCCTTCTTTCTGTACGAGGCTTGCCGTGGCAAAACCCGAACTTGGCACCAAACGCATAGACCCTGAAACGGGCCGTAAATTCTACGATCTGAACAAAGATCCCATCGTTTCGCCCTACACGGGCAAGAGCTATCCGCGCTCCTACTTCGAGGAAGGCAAGGTCCTCGATGATGAGGACGAGATCGAGGAAAAGGAACTGGACGTCGAGGACGAGGCCGCCGTCCTGGTTCCGCTCGAGGACGCGGAGGTGGACGACGACAAGGACGACGACCTGCCCGATCTCGGTGACGACGATGTCGATCTCGGCGACGATGACGACGACACCTTCCTTGGCGATGACGAGGAAGAGGACGACGACGTCGCCGACATGATCAGCGTTGGCGACGACGACGACGAGAACTGATAGGCGAACTTTGGCAGCCGGCTGCAAAAAGCTGGCGCCAAAGGCTTGATATTGGAGCAAGGCGGCGCTAGAAGCCGCCTGCATCTGTGAACCGGTTCCCAAGCCGGTTCGGACTTTCGCCGGAAACGGCGCCGGCCAGCGGCCGGAAGTGGGGCCATAGCTCAGTTGGGAGAGCGCTTGAATGGCATTCAAGAGGTCGTCGGTTCGATTCCGATTGGCTCCACCATCTCCCCCTCCCGCCGTTTAACCTTGCTGCGTGCTGCCTATCCGGAAGGCGCGACAATTCGCGCGCCGTAAAAGCGTTCCGGCCCAGGTTCCGGCAATCCTCATGGGCAGCCGTCAGCCTGAGATCGTTACCTTTGGCGAAGGTTACCGACAGAAATGGCAACGAGGGCCGCTCAGCGGCGGCTGTTCCAATCAGGCGAAGGAATGGAACTGGTGAGGGTTGGATCGGGTCCGTACCTCTCCGAACCGGCAATAATCGCCAGAAGCCCTATGCCGGCCACAAGGGGAAGCAGAAGCAAGGCCATTCGCGCCTGCATCACGAAGACGCGGCGCCATCGGTGGCTTCTGCGGAAATTCTTCATGGCTCACCTTTGTGAGCCCCACACCCACGGTAAACTTGCCTGAAACCTGTTAAGCGACCCCTACCGGAAGATTAACGGCCCGGCAACGCTATCATGTTTCGGGAAGCACGCAACGACCCGCAATGACCCTGGCAGGGGGCCCTTCTCGCATCGGCACATCCAGATAAAGAGCTTCGACAATCTGGCCGAAACCGAGGCCTATGTCCGCTCGTCCCCGATTCCGCTTACCGCCTACCTGGCGACAAACGGCTGGTTCGCGATCACGCTCAAGGGCACTATACTCCAGACGTCGCAAGGTATCTCGTCGAGTCCATGAAGGAAACCGGATTGATACCCGAGGATTCCTACATGACATTTGGCAACACCTATGTCCGCAAGGTCTGCTGCCACTAGGGCCCCATCGGACGTGGCGGAGGCCCCCGTTCGCCTTGATTCCGGGCAACTGACGGAGGGCCAATGGCATTCGGGAAGGGCAATCAACGCGGAGTTTCAGGGTAGGCCCGT
>QGUU01000035.1 GCA_003242525.1 Pseudomonadota bacterium
CTACAACGAACTGATGGCCAACTACTCGGAAGAGACCGCGGACGAGTCCGCGCGGCTCCAGGACGAGATGGACCGGCTGAACCTGTGGGATCTGGAGCAGCAAGTGGAAATGGCCATGGACGCGCTGGCATGTCCGCCCGGCGATTCCGACGTCACCACGCTCTCCGGTGGCGAACGCCGCCGCGTGGCGCTGTGCCGGCTGCTGCTCGAACAGCCCGACCTTCTGCTACTGGACGAGCCGACCAACCATCTCGATGCCGAGACGACGCAGTGGCTGGAAAAGCACCTGCGCGACTACCCGGGTGCCGTGCTCATTATCACGCATGACCGTTACTTCCTCGACAATGTCACCGGCTGGATCCTGGAGCTCGACCGTGGCCGGGGCATTCCCTACGAGGGCAACTACACCAAGTATCTCGACGCAAAGGCCAAGCGCCTGATCCAGGAGGGCCGCGAAGACGACGCGCGCCAGAAGGCGATCTGGCGCGAGCGCGAGTGGATCGCTTCCTCGCCCAAGGCGCGTCAGACCAAGTCGAAAGCGCGCATCAAGGCCTATGAGGAACTGGTGGAGCAGGCTCAGAACCGCAAGCCCACCGACACGCAGATCGTCATTCCCGCCAGCGAGCGGCTGGGCAATGTCGTCATCGAGGTCGAGGGCCTGAGAAAGGGCTATGGCGACGAGGTTCTGATCGAAAATCTGTCCTTCAAGCTGCCGCCCGGCGGCATTGTCGGCGTCATCGGACCTAATGGCGCGGGCAAGACCACCCTGTTCAGGATGCTGACGGGGCAGGAGAAGCCCGATGCAGGGACGATACGCATCGGTGAGACGGTGAGGCTCGGTTACGTCGACCAGAGCCGTGATGCGCTTGATCCGAACAAGACCGTGTGGGAAGAAATTTCCGGCGGCGCCGAGGTGATCAAGCTCGGCAAGCATGAAGTGAATTCCCGCGCCTATTGTTCGTCCTTCAACTTCCGCGGCGGCGACCAGCAGCAGAAGGTGGGTTCGCTCTCCGGCGGCCAGCGCAACCGCGTGCATCTGGCCAAGATGCTCAAGAACGGCGGCAATGTGCTGCTTCTGGACGAGCCGACGAACGACCTCGACACCGAGACGCTGGCCGCGCTGGAAGACGCGCTGGAAGCCTATGCCGGCTGCGCCGTCATCATCAGCCACGACCGCATGTTCCTCGACCGGCTGGCCACGCATATGCTTGCATTCGAGGGCAATGCCCATGTGGAGTGGTTCGAGGGCAATTTTGAAGAGTACGAGAAGGACAAGGTGCGCAGACTTGGTCCGGAAGCGCTCACTCCCCACCGCATGACACACAAGAGGCTTACCCGTTAGGCAACGCCCCGCGCAATCCGCGGGGCGTTCTTCTTACTGCGGAGTTCATTCATGAACGACTGGTCAGCAAACCTGTATCGCAAGTTCGAGGATGAACGCACATGGCCGGCACGTGACCTGCTGGCGCGGGTGCCCGTGGCAAACCCTGCTCGGGTGGTGGACATTGGATGCGGGCCGGGCAATTCCACCGAGCTTCTGGTTCAACGCTGGCCCAAGGCGGCTGTCACGGGCTTCGATACATCTCCCGACATGATCGAGAAGGCTCGGCGGCGGTTGCCGGGGGTGGAGTTCAGCCTTGCCAATGTCGAAACATGGGCGCCCCCCGCACCGGTCGATGTCATCTTCGCCAATGCCGTCTTCCAGTGGTTGCCGCAGCATCCGGCTCTGCTCCAGAGGCTGATGGGTTTTCTCGCGCCCGGGGGAGCGCTTGCCGTCCAGATGCCGGACAATCTTTCGGAACCGTCCCACCGGCTCATGCGCGAGGTTGCGGCGGAACCACCTTTCGCGGAAAAGCTGAAGAAGGCTGCGCGCGAGCCGCTGCCGCCAGTGTCGGTCTACTATGACCTCCTGAAGCCTTTGTCAGTTCATGTCCACATCTGGCACACTCATTATTATCACCCGCTGGCCGATGCTGCGGCTATCGTCGAATGGGTCAAGGCCACGGGGCTAAGGCCCTTTCTCGGTCCGCTGACGGGCGAGGAGCAGCGGCTGTTCCTGGAGCGGTATGAGGCGCGCATTGCCGAGGCCTATCCTCCGGCAGCCGACGGCAAGGTGCTCCTGAAATTCCCTCGGCTGTTCCTTGTGGCCGCAAGGGCGTAAAGAGGCGACAGCTGGCGTTCGGCCCGAATGTTTCGGCTTGGCAAGCTAATCGACCCGAAGGCCTCGCGTGGGTGCTTAAGCTGGCGTAAACCGCGAGCGTGACAGGCTGGCTTGCCGTGCCATCGCCGCGGTCGTACAGCACGCTCGCAATCAGGGACAAAGTGAATGCATCGCGTCATCATCAGCGGCATCGGCGTGGAGATTCCGGAAGCCTCGATCGGCAATGACGAACTGGTCGCCAGCTACAACGCCTGGGTCGAGATGGAGAATCCTCGGCGAGTAGCGCGCGGAGAGCCGCCACTCAGCAAATCAGACAGCGCCTTCATCGTCCACGCATCGGGCATCGAGCGTCGTCACGTGCACACGCTCGACGGCATACTCGATCCCGAGCGCATGGCGCCGCGCATACCCCTGCGTTCGGACGACGAGCTTTCCGTCATGGCCGAGTTTGGCGTCGCATCGGCCAGCAAGGCTTTGGCCGATGCGGGCCTGACGGGGGCCGACATCGACATGGTCATCATGTCGGCTTCTCATCATCAGCGACCCTATCCAGCCATGGCGATCGAGATTCAGAAGGCGATAGGCAGCGAGGGCGCCGCTTTCGACATGAATCTCGGATGCTCGTCTGCCGCAGCTGCGCTGCATGTGGCGTTCAACATGGTGCGCGCCGGGGCGCAGCGGCGCGTGCTGGTGGTGACGCCCGAACTGATTACCGGTCATCTCAACTTCCGCGACCGGCAGACGCATTTCATTTTCGGCGACGCTTCCGTGGCCATGGTGGTCGAGCAGATGGAGGAGGGCGCCACGCGCGCCGCGGGCTCCTTCGAGGTGCTCGATACGCGAAGCTGGACGCAGTTCTCAAACAACATCCGCAGCAATTTCGGCTATCTGCTGCGCGCCGGCCAGGACGATACCTCCATCATCGCCATGGAGGGGAACATGATCACCCAGGTCGGCAACAAGGTGTTCAAGGAGGTAATCCAGGCCGCCACGCAGTTCATCAGCGAGTTCCTTGCTGACAATGGGCTGACGACGTCAGAGGTACGGCGCTACTGGCTGCATCAGGCCAATGCTCGCATGAATGCGATGATCATGAAGCTGGTGCTGGGCCATGAGGCGGACCAGGACAAGGCGCCCACCGTGCTTGACCGGCTAGGCAATACGGCTGGTGCCGGCGCCGTCATCGCGCTCAAGGAAAACCATGAGGACCTGAAGCCCGGCGACCACGGCCTGCTTTGCGCCTTTGGCGCCGGTTATTCGATCGGTGCTGCGCTGCTTCGCAAACTGTAGGGTCAGGGATAGTGGACGGGGCTCGTCCACAGGGGATCCCGGTGCTTGTCCCAGTAGAGATCCTTCAACTGCATGGTGATCGGCCCGACCTTGCCCGTGCCGACCGGAGCGCCGTCTATGATGGTCACCGGCATGATGCCGCCGGCCGTGGAAGTGATGAATACCTCATCGGCGCTCCGCAGCTCCGGGACGCTGACCGTCCGCGCCTCGCAGAATAGGCTCGTTTCGGTGCAAAGGTCGAATACGGTGCGGCGGGTGATGCCGGCAAGAACGCCGGTCGCGGGCGTTGCCAGGCGGCCGTCCTTGACGGCGAATACGTTGAAGCCCGGACCTTCCGCGACATTGCCATTGAAGTCCAGCAGCAGTGCAGTTTCGCCACCCCTGTCGTAGGCGTCGTACAAGCCGCCCACCAGATCCAGCCAATGGTAGTTCTTGACCGCAGGGTCTACTGAGGCTGGCGGAATGCGCACGCGGTCGCTGATGACGAGATGCAGGCCGCGTTGCATCTGCTCGGCATTTGCGATCGAGCCGAGCGGGATCGAGAAGGCCATGAAGCGGTTGACGGCATCGCGCGGATCCCTGCTGAATGTGGGCGAGGCACCACGGGTGCACAGCATCTCAACATAGGCAGCGCGGTGGCCGGAAAGCGCTACGCAGTCGTGCAGGATCTGCCGCACGCCCTCGCGGTCGAACGGGATCGACATATGCAATCGTTCCAGGCCACCGAAAAAGCGTTCGATATGGAGGTCGAGACGGAAGAAACGGCCTTCCCACACATGCACGGTGTCATAGGTGGCGTCAGAATGGAGAAAGCCATAGTCAAGAACGGAGACCTTGGCTTGCGATACCGGCACGAACTGGCCGTCAAGATAGGCAACGCCAGCCGGATAGGAATGTGGGTCCTCGTGCCTGGCTGAAAGCGACGGCAACGGCCGGTGTCGTGCTTGCTGGTTCATGTTCTTCCTCCAGCCCCTGCTGCTACTTGGTTCGGCAAGGTCCGGCAAGTCTCAGGCAGGTGTAACTGCAGAGCCAGGTGGTTCAGGCATCGTCGTCTGCATCGAGCAGCCGTGTAGCCCGCCACCTGGTCAGAACGAGGTTGATTTCATCCACGACAAAAAAGCGGGCCGAATCCCGGTCGTAACCCTCCGCGAGCAGTCTTTCGTAGTCCGTATGAGCATGGCGGACGTGAGCAATCGTTGCCAGCCAGACCGCAATGGACGGTGGCAAGACCTTCATGTGAACCGCACCGGCGTCGCGGCGAATCTTTTCCGCGTCGGCATAGGGCACCATGGGAAGCAGGGCGGTCAACGCCTTCGCAATGGCGCGGCGGCGACCGGTGGCGGCGGTCATTCGCCGCTCCGGTTCACTGTCGCTTCCGGAAAGGCATCCACCGAGGCGAAATAGGGTTTCACATCAATGACGGGCGTTCCGTCAAGCGCATCGATTGCATCAACTTCAAGTTTGCCCCTTGCCATGTCGATTGCGAGCAACTTCACCACATGCAGCCCGACCGGATTGGGGCGCACGGGCGAGCGGAGGGCAAATACGCCTTTGGATTCCGTGGCATGGCGCGGTTTCTGGACAATCAGATTCCGGGGCGATCGATCGAGCCAGGTAAGAATGAAGATGTGGCTGACGCCTTCCAGTCCGCGCAGGCCAGGGCGATAGGGCGGGTCGATCGATATGGATGCCGTCTTTCTGGCCTCGCGTGCAGCGCGCATGTTCTTGGGGCAGGCCTGGCGAGCCGTCCACGGCGAGTTTATGCGGCCGATGAATATGACATGCCCGTCTGCGGGAAGGGATGCCGGATCGAACGACAGTTGCTCCTCGCCTTCACGCTGTTCGAACAAGGATGGCGGCGTCATGACAAACTCCTCGAGCGACGACGGCAAAGCGTGCCTGCGACATATTGTTGTCGGGCGGCGACATTAAAGATTGCGCCACGCCGGCAGATGACATAAAGATATGTTTATATCTCTTCGCGATTGGTGCCTTTATGCAGGTCTCGCTCGACACAATGGTAGATACATTGAAGGCGGCTGCCGAATCCAGTCGGCTGCGGATTCTGGCGCTGCTATCGCACGGCGATCTGACGGTTTCCGATCTCACCGAGATCCTGGGCCAGTCTCAGCCCCGCGTCTCCCGACACCTCAAGCTGCTGCTGGAAGCAGGACTGATCGAGCGCTACCAGGAGGGCTCCTGGGCGTTCTTCCGCCTTTCCGACGCGGATGCCTCGCGCGATTTCGTGCTGCGTTTGGTGGCGGGAATCCGGCCCGCCGATGCCCAGTTGGAGCGGGACCTTGAACGGCTGGCGGCGGTCAAGAGCAGGAGGCAGGCCCGCGCTGCCGAATATTTTGCGCGCAATGCCGCCAGTTGGGATCACATCCGTGCCTTGCATGTGCCCGACCGCGCGGTGGAGACGGCGCTGATTGAGCTTGTCGGCAAGCGGCCCTTCCAGGCCATGCTCGACCTTGGAACAGGCACTGGGCGCATACTGGAGATATTTGCGCCTTATTATCGGCGCGGGATCGGCATCGACATGTCGCGCGAGATGCTGGCCATAGCGCGCGCCAATCTCGACAGGGCCGGCATTTCAAACGCGCAGGTCAGGCAGGGCGATATCTTCTCACCGCCTGTCGCGCGCGACAGTTTCGATCTCGTGACCATCCACCAGGTACTGCACTATCTCGATGATCCGAGCCGCGCGATCCGGGAGGCAGCGCGGCTGCTGCGCCCGGCGGGGCGGCTGGCGATCGTCGATTTCGCCCCGCATTCGCTGGAGTTCCTGCGTGAGGAACATGCACACCAGCGCCTGGGTTTTTCCGACAGGCAGATCGGCGAATGGCTGGGAGAAGCGGGGCTCGATCTCAAGGAAACGCGGGCTTTCGAGCCGAGCGGGGGTGATGCGCCCGGGCTCACCGTCAAGCTTTGGCTTGGCCAAGACCGGCGCCTTTTGATCGCTGAGCCAGTTGGCGAGAGCCGGCGAACGGCAAGGGAAACCGCCTGATGAACCAGTTTCGCCTTTCCCGTCGGCCCGACATTGGCAACAAGATCCGCGTCTCCTTCGAATTCTTTCCACCGAAGACGGATGAGATGGAAACCCGGCTTTGGGAGACTGTGAAACGTCTGGAGCCGCTCCGGCCCAGATTCGTTTCCGTCACATATGGCGCAGGCGGTTCAACGCGGGAGCGTACGGCACGCACGATAGACCGTATTCTCGCTGAATCGGCTCTTATGCCTGCCGCGCATCTCACCTGCATCGATGCCACGCGGGAAACGGTGGACGAAGTGATCCGTCAATTCGTCGATCTTGGCGTCACCCGGTTCGTGGCCCTGCGCGGCGATCCCTCGGCGGGAGTGGGAACACGTTACCGCCCGCATCCCGGCGGTTACGCAAACGGCGCGGAGATGGTGGCGGCGCTGCGGCGGCATGGCGATTTCGATATCTCCGTTTCCGCCTATCCGGAAAAGCACCCCGAAAGCCCGGACTTCGCCACCGATATCGACATGCTCAAGCGCAAGGTAGACAATGGCGCCACGCGGGCCATTACCCAGTTCTTCTTCGACAACGATATTTACGAGCGCTACGTCGAGCGCGTGCGCCGCGCCGGCATCTACATCCCCATCGTGCCGGGCATCCTACCGGTTCACAATATAAGCCAGGTGGCGAATTTTTCGGCGCGGGCGGGAGCCCATGTGCCCGCCTGGCTGCGCGAACGCTTTGAGGGGCTGGAAAACGATCCTCAGACACATGCCCTGGTCGCCTCGGCTGTCGCCGCTGAGCAGGTCCTCGACCTTGTGGAGCGCGGGGTAGGGGATTTCCATTTCTACACGATGAACCGGGCCGATCTTGTTTTTGCAATCTGCCACATGATCGGCATCCGCGCGGACCCGGCAAAGAGCTCCCTCGGTTCGGCAGCTGCCTGACGCCGCTTGAGCCGGACATCAAAAAGGCCGGACGTTACGTCCGGCCCTTTCGATTGCTTCCATTGGGCTACGCGTTTCTTCCTAGGGAAGAACCCCCATGATGAGGGCGGCAATGAATGCAAACGCGGCACAGATCATCAAAGCGTTAAGCGGCCTTGTAAGTCCCATGCATAGCCTCCTCTGCGAAAAGCTATGTCCGAGAATCTAAGGGCATTGTCGCCACAGGCAAGGACAAAATGTGTTGCAATGCGTCGATATTGTGAAACATTTGGCCCGGCAGACAGCCTTACGCCTTGAAATTCCTTGCCAAAACGCGTCGAAACAGGTGTGAAAAAAATGTGGCGGGCGGGGCGACCGATGCGGTCGAAAATCCGCTGCTTGCCGAATCGGTATGGAGGGATGAGAGCTCGATTCACCTGCGCTCCGCCCTCTGGATGCCCCCGGGCCTAGCGGTTTTTCGGAGGCGGCTCAAAGCTTGCGGAGCAATTCCACCGTAGGCCAACCGTCTACGGCCAGGCCCAGGCGTTTCTGCTCTTCCCGAACCGCTGCTCGCGTATTGTTGCCCAGTATTCCGTCCGTGCCGCCTACGTCGTAGCCACGCGCTTCGAGCTTTGCCTGCAGTTCCTTCATCTGGTCCTGGCTGAGACCGGGATCGGGATTTCTCGGGTCATAGGCCGGTGCGCCGGCAAAGCGCGAAGCAAGCACGGCCGCAGTCAGCGCATAGGTGAAGGACTGGTTCCATTCGATATAGACGTCGAAATTGTCGTATACGAGAAAGGCGGGCCCCTTGTGGCCCATCGGCAGGGCGATGCCAGCCTTCAGCCCGTTGTCCTGCAGCGGCGAGCCATCGCGGCGGGTCACGCCCCATTCAGCCCATTGGGTCAGCGGCAGTTTGTTGGAGCGCCCGGTCTGGCTCCAGTCCATGACCTCAGGCACCCGCACTTCCTCGATCCAGGGCTCGCCGCGTTTCCAGCCTTTCATCACTAGTTTTTTGGCGGTCGTCATGATGACGTCGGCGACGTTGTTGCGCAGGTCGATCATGCCGTCGCCATCGCCATCCACTCCGTCGGCGAGGTAGTCAATGGGGAGCATCTGGGTTTGGCCGATCTCGCCCGCCCAGGCGCCCTTGACGTCGGCGGGTACGATGCCGCGGTCGATCAGGGTGAGCAGAGGCAATAGCTGGGGGCGGAATATGTGAGGGCGGCGGCAATCAAACGCCAGCGTTACCAGCGCATTCAGCGTGTTGAAATCGCCCTGAACGGCGCCGAAGTCGGTTTCCAGCGCCCAGAAAGCGGTAATGATGGGGCCCGGTACTCCGAACTCGGCCTCGGCGCGTGCAAAGACTTCGGCGTATTTCTTCAGGTTGGCTGCGCCATGCTTGAGCCGGTAATCGGAAATCATGCGGCTGGCAAACTGGTTGAACGTCTGGGTGAACACGCCCTGGGCCCTGTCCCGGGCGAGCACCTTTTCGTCAATCGTTGCATCTTCCAAGGCAGCGAGGCCGGCCTCGCCAATGCCGGCAGCTCTGGCTTCATCCAGCAACACCTGCTTCCATGCCTCGAAATCGCCGCCGCAAGCAGGTGCGTGCGCTTCTGCCGAAACAGTCTGCGCGGTCGCAGAATACACGGGCAGGCCGCTGCTTGACGCCAGGATGAGTGCCGGCAGGATGACGGAACGTCGAACCGTGATGGGCAGGAACATCGCTTTCCTTCCGAGCCTCGAAGCGTGGCTTTGCCGCAGCTGCTGCGGCGTCTTTTCAAGAGGATCGCGGCGCGATCCGTGGTTCCGGAAAGCAGGCAGACGGGCCGCTGTCAACGGGTGTTCTGGCGCAGCCACTTTTGCCATGCGGCCTCAGAGCCGTTGAAGACGTTGATGTCCGAGCGACCCGGCATGCCTGGGACGATGCCGGTCCCCGTATACTGCCAGAAAGTGAAGGGGTGGCTGCCGTATCTCTCGCTTGGATGGCCTGCAACGGATCGCAGCCAGAAGGGATAGCCGTGAAAGGTCGAGAGGCGGTTGTCGTCAAAGAAATCGATGGAGGTGTAGATGATCGGCTTCTGGCCATAGTGGCGCTCGACAATGTCGAGGAACGTTTTCATCTCGGCGCGCACCGTTTCAGGCGGCGGCCTTAGCCTGCAGGTGGGAGAGTTGGGGTTCCATTCCATGTCCAGGACCGGGGGCAGGGCGCCGCGTTCCCTCGGCACATTCCGGATGAACCAACGCGCCTGCTCGCTGGCCGGCCGGCAGAAGTAGAAGAAATGATACGCCCCGCGCGGTATTCCGGCCGCCCTGGTACCTGCCCAATGGCGGGCAAAATTCTGGTCGAGCCGATCGCCTCCCTCCGTGGCCTTGACAAAGGCGAAGGAGATGCCGCTGGCCTTCGCCCGGGCCCAGTCTATGTCGGTCTGGTATCTCGCCACATCCGTCCCGTGGACGGGGTAGGTCCAGGGCGCGCGGCTTCCCCAGGCATGGGGTTTGTGATCGTCAAAGCGCGGGCCACGAGCCGCCACCGCCGACACTTCAGCCGCCGTGGGTGCAATGTCTGCCAGCCCTCCGGCCGTGGAGCAGGCACCAAGCGCAGCCAGCCATATCAGTGCCGCGAAACGGCGCATCGCAACTCCGGGGCCAGCCCAGCCGGCCGTTGGTCGATCATTTCGGCCGGCGATCCTGCGATGCCGCCCCGCCGGCGCGCAGCATCCTGCAGGCGCCTGGCTGACGTCATCGCCCATCATGGTTGATTTTCGGTTGACGGCGCTCGACACAACCAGCGATTTGCGGAAGCAATGGCGGCAAAACCGCGGCGGCTTCGGGGAGGCAGGAGGATGCGTACTGTTCTGAAGGCTTCAAAGTGGCTCGGCGGGCTCGCGGTCCTGTCGCTTGCGGCACTGCTTGCATGGCTCTATCTCGCGCCGCCGGACCTGATCCGCGTGGGCTCGGGCTATGCTGCCAAGATCGTTTGCTCCAACGTCTTTCTCGCAGGGCGCGAACCGGAAGAAGTTCTGGCGCTGGATGTGCAGGCGCCTGGCCATCCTCTGCTCAGGCTCATGAGGGTGAAGGTCGATCGCGAGGCCGGTACGGTCACGGCGGGGCTGCTGGGCATTCTGGGTACGAGCGTTGCGGTGTTTCGCGACGGGCTGGGCTGCGCCAGCGTGCCGGATGGCAACCTGGTGAGGGCGAAATCCCTTGCGGGCCCGCCTTCGAGACCGCACGAGGCGCCTGACAGGCTCTGGCCCGATGGAGAGCGGGTCGAGACGGGGCATGATCCGGAGCTTGAACAACTGCTGGATGACCCGGAACTGGCCGGAGAGGGGATGCGCGCGATCGTCGTGGTGCGGAACGGCCGCATTGTCGCGGAGCGTTACGGAGACGGCTTTTCCGCCGCCACTCCGCTACTCGGATGGTCGATGACCAAGACCGTCACGGCAGCGATCGTCGGCACGCTCGTCGAGGATGGACAAATGGCGTTGGACCGGAAGGAGCTTCTCCCGTCATGGCGTGGAGACGGGCGGGCCGACATCAGCATCGCCGACCTGATGGCCATGGCGAGCGGCCTGGAATTCAACGAGGACTATGGCGACGTCACCGACGTGACCCGAATGCTGTTTCTCGAGCCTGACATGGCGGCTTTCGCGGCGGCCAAGCCGCTGATCCAACCCGTAGGCAGTGTCTTCTCCTATTCCAGCGGGACCACGGCAATACTTTCCCGGCTCTGGCAGGATGCCATCGGCGATCGGAAGCTGGCCCTTGCCTGGCCCAGGCTGGCGCTGTTCACCCCTCTCGGCATGCAAAGCGCGGTGCTGGAAGCGGATGCGGCAGGGACCTTCGCAGGGTCATCCTACATGTATGCAACCGCACGCGACTGGGCGCGCTTCGGCCAGTTTCTGCTGCAGGAGGGCATGTGGAGGGGCCGGCAAATCCTGCCGCCGGGGTTCGTCGCCTGGATGCGTGAGCCGTCTGACGCTTCCCCGGCTTATGGCAGGGGTCACGTCTGGATCGAAGGGGAGCAGGATGACGCTTCGGGAAGCGCCCCGGAAGTACCGCCGGACACGTTCTGGATGCAGGGGCACGACGGCCAGCGGATAGCAATCATTCCATCGAGGCAACTCGTCGTGGTGCGTATGGGGCTGACGCCGGCGAAACTTGGCTATCAGCCTCGGCACCTCGTGGCGAAAGTTGCGAAGGCGGCAGGATAGCCGGCCTTTTCCTGTCCGGTTCCGTTACTGCGAAGATTTCAGTGGTAACCCAGATCCGACCTGACCTTGCCGCGGAACACCCAGTAGGACCAGCCAGTGTACATCAGGATCACCGGCAGCAAAAACATCGTCCCGACGGCCAGGAAGGCCTGCGTGCTCTCGGCGGAAGCTGCTTCCCACAAGGTGTAGCTATGGGGCACGATCATTGGCCACAGGCTGATGCCGATGCCGATATAGGAG
>QGUU01000452.1 GCA_003242525.1 Pseudomonadota bacterium
CAGTTGATGCCGGTCAGCACGCCGTCGCGGTCAATGTCGGTATAGATGATGGCCGCCACGCCCGCGCCCTCGAACTTCCGGGCCAGCTCGACTACGCCGAGCGAGGACGTCTCCGCCCAGCCCTGTACTGCGACCTTGCCGCCCTTGGCATCGATGCCGACCGCTACCTTGCCCGGAAACAGGCGGCAGGCCTGCTTCACCAGTTCCGGGTCGCGCACCGCCACGGTGCCGAGGATGACCCGCGCCACCCCGCGCTCCAGCCATTCCTCGACCTGGGCCAGCGTGCGTATGCCGCCCCCGAGCTGCACCGGATTGCGGGTAGCCTTGAGGATAGCGCCAACTGCAGCGCCATTGATTGCGGTTCCCTGGAAGGCGCCGTTCAGATCCACCACGTGCAGCCATTCGAAGCCCTGCTCCTCGAATGCCCGCGCCTGAGCGGCAGGGTCTTCGTTGTAGATCGTGGCCGTCGCCATGTCGCCATGGCGCAGCCGCACACAAAGGCCGTCCTTCAGGTCGATTGCGGGGAAAAGGATCATGGGGTCAGGTGCCTTCGACGATCACCACATGGCCCGTGGAGGCGGCCAGGCGAAATTTCAATGCTTCCTGGTATTCCGGCGAATGATAGCAGGCCAGCGCGGTGTCATACGAGTCGAATTCCACCAGCACATGGCGGTTCCCGGTCGGGCCCTCAGGACTGGTGGAGCGTCCCGCCCGGACGACGAACCTGGCTCCGTATTTGGCGAAGGCCGCGCCGTTGGCCTCAATATATTTCCTGTAGGTCTCCGGATCGGTCACGTCGACCATGGCCATCCAGTAGCCTTTCTTCGTCATGAGGGCACCTCAGGGCTTCCAGCGCAGGAAATTGGCGATCAGCGCCAGGCCGAGCGCCTGGCTCTTCTCGGGATGGAACTGCGTTCCGGCTCGATTTTCGCGCGCTACTGCAGCGGTTACCTCGCCCCCGTAATCGGTGACGGCCAGAACGTCCTCCGGTCTTGCCGCATCGAGGTGATAGGAATGCACGAAATAGGCGTGCAAGCCGTCCTCCCCTGTAGGGATTCCGGCAAAAAGCGGATGGTCACGCATGAGCCGGACAGTGTTCCAGCCGATCTGCGGAACCTTCAGCGCCGGGTCGGCGGGGCTGATCTCCCTTACATCGCCGGCGATCCAGCCGAAGCCTTGTGTGACGGCTTTTTCCAGCCCGCGCTCCGACATCAGCTGCATGCCGACGCAAATGCCCAGAAAGGGCCGGGCCCTGGGCCCTGTCGCCTCCGCCACGGCCTGCCACATGCCGTCCACGGCCCGCAGACCGGCGGCGCAATCTGCATAGGCCCCGACGCCGGGCAGCACGATACGATCGGCGCCCAGCACCCGATCGGGATCGGCCGTCAGCTCGATTTCGGCGGCAATCCCCGCCTCCTTCGCCGAACGTTCGAACGCCTTGGTTGCGGAGCGCAAATTGCCTGAACCGTAATCGATGATGGCTACGCGCATCTCAACCCCTGCCCGGCAGGGCGCCGAGCCCCAGCAACAGTCCCGCTTCCGCCGCCCGCGCCGCCGCCGGATCGGGGACGATACGGCGTCCGGCATCCGCTCCCGGCTCGTCCACTACGGCTTCCGCGGCAAAACGCGACTCGGCATCGGCAAGCCGCGCGGCCTCTACCACGCCCCACTCGCGCCAGCCGCGCCGCCTCAGCGCCGCAATTCGAAGGTTCGCGCCTTCAAGACCGAAATAGAAGGCCACCAACAGAGTGAGCAATGATGCCGTTCCGGGAAAGCCGGACAGTTCTCCAACTGTCGACAACAGGCCGAGGACGAGGAATGCTGCCAGCGCCGCGCCCCACATCCGGTGACACAGAAGCCAAAGGGGTGGAACGAGAAAGGCGAGCCAGGAAAAGCCGTCCCGGACGAAGGCGAGATCGGCCGCCTCTTCGCGACCGGGCGACCTTTCCAAAACGACATAGCTCGCCATGGCTCTATCCCTTCAGCGATCCCTTGGTGGAGGGAACCGCATCCGGCTGGCGCGGATCCTTTTCGACCGCGAATCTCAGCGCCCGCGCCACGGCCTTGAAGCAGCTTTCGGCTATATGGTGGTTGTTGGCGCCGTAGCGGTTGTTAACGTGCAGCGTGATGCCGGAATGCTGCGCCAGGGCCTGGAAGAATTCACGCACCAGTTCCGTGTCGAAGGCGCCTATCTTGGGCGAGGAAAAGGTAACGTTCCATACCAGGAAAGGCCGCCCGGACACATCTACCGCTGCGGCGGTCAGCGTCTCGTCCATGGCCAGTTCGACCGAAGCATAGCGCATGATGCCGCGCCGCTCGCCGAGCGCCCTGGCAAGGGCCTGGCCAAGCGCGATGCCGGTGTCTTCGACCGTATGATGGTCGTCTATATGCAGGTCGCCTTTAGCGCGCACCGTCATGTCGATCAGGGAATGACGGCAAAGCTGGTCGAGCATGTGGTCGAAGAAGCCAACCCCGGTAGCGATGTCGGATTTCCCCGTGCCGTCGACATGGACGGACACTGAAATCTCCGTCTCCCTGGTCGCGCGGGTGACTTCGGCGGAGCGGGCGATCATTGCATTTTCCTGATGCTGCAAATGCGAGCCTTCTAGCAGCATGAAAGGGCGATTGCCAGTTGGCAAAACCTCCGTTTGCAAAGCGCGACCTGCGGATTACATAAGTGCCAACTTCACGCATGACGCGCCCATGGCCCGTCTGGCCTGCGCGGGATCGGAGAAAACATGGCGAATGAACTGACCATGCACGCCACGACAATCGTGACCGTGCGCAAGGGCGGAAAGGTTGTCATTGCCGGCGACGGCCAGGTGAGCCTCGGCCAGACGATCATGAAGGGCAATGCCCGCAAGGTGCGCCGCATCGGCAAGGGCGGCAGCGTCATTGCC